>NZ_JANPEO010000351.1:0-14083 GCF_031422975.1 Nocardioides sp.
CGCCGAAGACCACGCCGACGCCCACGCCCACTCCCACGCCCACTCCCACGCCGACCGTTCCGGTGCCGACCACCACGGCGACCCCCGCTCCGGCGCCCACCACGCCGGCGCCGACCCCGACCGAGGAGCCCACGCAGTCGACGAGCAAGTGGTCGCCCAGGGCCGGCGTCCGGTTCAACGAACCGCGTGATCCCAAGCAGTCCCACAAGATCAACCGCTACATCCGCCACGCCATCGCCAACAGTCCCAAGGGTTCGCAGATCCGGTTGGTGACGTGGAACTACAGCAACGCGCTCTACGTCAACGACATCATCGCCGCCCACAAGCGCGGCGTCAGCGTGCAGATCATCATGGCCAACGGCCTGGCGCAGTCCCAGGGAGCCGGCAGCTACTACCCGCGCACCCGCGACGCGCTGGCCAAGGGCAACAAGAAGCGTTCCCCCGACATGGTCAGCTGGTTCCGCACCTGCAAGAACTCCTGCCGTGGCAAGGAGGGCATCCAGCACGGCAAGTTCTTCATGTTCTCCCAGACCGGTGGGCGCAACAACGTGGTCATGTCCACGTCGGCCAACCTCACCGACGCTGCGGCGTACGTCCAGTGGAACGACCTGCTCACGATCGTCGACCGCCCGGTGACGTGGGACAACTACACCCACATCTTCAAGCAGATGTCGCGGGACAAGCCGCTCAAGAAGGCGTTCTACACCTTCGAGGACGGCCCCTACGAGGGCTGGTTCTTCCCCAACATGGGCAAGCTGCGCAACTACAACGTGATGCGCCTGCTCGACAAGGTGAAGTGCAAGGGCGCGGTCGGTGACGCAGGAAAGAAGGGCACCACCGTCATCCGGGTCTCCCAGGCGGTCTTCAACGGCAAGATCGGCACGGCCGTGTCGGCGAAGCTCAAGGGCCTCCAGCAGCGGGGCTGCAACATCAAGCTGGTCTACGGCGTGCTCAACAACAACGCCCGCAGGAACCTCCAGGACATCCCGCGCAAGACGATCCTCGAGGACACCAACGGCGACGGGTACGTCGACCGCTACATCCACATGAAGGCGCTGACGATCTCCGGCAACTTCGACGGCAAGCGCTCCTCGCACATCGTCTACCAGGGCAGCGCCAACTGGTCGGGCATGAGCACGCTCTCCGACGAGCAGGGCTTCATCGTCCGCAGCCAGTCGCTGGAGGAGGACTACTCCGGCTTCATCAACTACCTCTTCAAGAACCCGCCGCCGCAGGGGCAGGACCTGATCAAGGAGATCGTGCTGCGGCGCCAGGCCGGGTTCGACCCCTTCGCGCAGGTCCGCCAGGAGATGGGCCTCGGCAAGATGAAGCCGGTGCTCTGAGCGGAATCTCGCGACAGCGACAACTTGAGGACGTCCGAGTGCGTCACTCACTGCAGGGGCCGGACCGGTCACGGTCTGGCCCCTGTGACAATTGTGAACTACCGTGACAGGTGTTGCTGAAGTTGCCAGTCGTTCTGCGTTGTCTATCCCGGAGGTTGCCATGAAGGCGTACATCGCCCTCATCGCCCTGTTCGCGAGCCTGCTCACCCCGCTCGCCCTGGCCGCCCCCGCGGGCGCCGGAGCGTCGAGGGCCACGCGGGCCACCGTCGAGACCCTGTCGAGCGGCGGCGAGCACGGCTGTCGCCTGCCCGGCAACGGCTCGCTCGTCTGCTGGGGGCGTGACCAGTACGGCCAGCTCGGCGACGGCAAGGTCGGCCCGGACGTGACGGTGTCTGCGCCCGTGAAGGGTGGCAACAAGTGGCGCGCCGTCTCCGCCGGCGGGGCCTCGACCTGCGGTATCAAGAACAGCGGCAAGCTCTTCTGCTGGGGCGTCAACCACCGCGGCCAGGTCGGCGACGGGAGCACCAAGGTGCGCGCCAAGCCCGTCGTGGTGGCCAAGGGCACCAAGTGGAAGAGCGTCAACGCCAGCTGGTTCAACACGTGCGGCATCACCAGCCAGGCCAAGCTCTACTGCTGGGGTGACAACGCGGGCGGCCAGCTCGGACCGGTCAAGGCCAAGCAGTCCGCCAAGCCCGTCAAGCTGCCCGGCGGCAAGTGGGCCACGGTCTCGGTCGGCAGCCGCTTCGTCTGCGGCACCAAGACCGACGGCTCCCTGTGGTGCTGGGGCGGCAACCTCTTCGGCCAGCTCGGCAACGGCTCCTTCGCAGGCAAGAACAAGCCGTCCCGCATCGGGACATCGACCACCTGGGCCGAGGTCTCGACCTCCTGGTCCCACACCTGTGCCCTCACCACGGCCGGCGCGGTCTACTGCTGGGGTCGCAACACCTACGGCGCCCTGGGCAACGGCAACGTCACCACCACCGGCACCCCGCAGCTCGTCCTCGGTGGCCGCAAGGCCGTCGACGTCACCACCTACGAGGGCGGCTCCTGCCTGCTGGACGACAAGGGCCAGGTCTGGTGCTGGGGCAACAACGCCTACGGCCTCATCGGCGACGGCAGTGCGCCGTTCACCGTGCAGCCCGCGGCCGGCCCGAGCGGCATGTCCCAGATCGAGGGCGGCTGGCGCCACGTGTGCGGCCTCACGGCCAGCGGTGTCGCGTGCTGGGGCGCCAACGACCGCGGCCAGCTCGGCAACGGCTCGTTGACCAGCAGTCCGTCGCCGACCGAGGTCGAGCCGCTGCCGGCCGCGGACCCGACGGGCGCGACCAACTTCCGGATCGCCACCGTCAACGCCCTGGGCAACGGGCACACCCGCCCCTATGCCGGTGACGACTCCTACGGGCCCGCCACCACCCGGATGGGCTGGATGGCCGACCAGCTCGACAACAGCGCCATCGACATCATGGGGCTCCAGGAGCCCAACTCCGACCAGATGTTCCACTTCCTCAAGGCTGCCCGCGGCACCTGGGACGTGTGGCCCCGGCCCGAGTCGGGCGACGACGCCGTCGAGGCCAGCCTCGCGTGGCGCACGAGTGTGTGGGAGGCCGTCGAGAAGACCACGCTGACCACCCAGTTCATCAGCAAGGAGCTGCCGCGCCCGGTCGTGAAGCTCCGGCACCGGGTGACCGGCAAGGAGATCTACGTGCTGAACGTCCACAACGCGCCCTGGGAGTACCAGTACAAGCGCGACAAGGCCACCAACGTGCAGATCGACATGATCAACCAGCTGCGCGCCACCGGGACCCCCGTCTTCTTCGTCGGGGACATGAACGAGAAGCGCACGGTGCTCTGCAAGGTGCTCTCGAAGACGGACCTCGTCAGCCCGTTCGGTGGCTCCTACGACCCGGCCACCAGACGGTGCACCAACCCGCCCAGCCGGATGCGGGTCGACTGGATCTTCGGCTCGCCGGAGGCGACGTACAGCAACTTCGAGTACACCCGGCCGCCGCTCCTGAGCATCGTCACCGACCACAACATGGCGCTGGTCGACGTGCACCTGCCCTGATCCTGCGTCGAACGGAGCCGACTCGATAGGGTCGGCCCCGGCAGCACCGCACTACCGGCCAACCGGGGCCGGCTGCGACGGTGTCGATCGCACGATGCCGACAGGCATCAGGGAAGGGGTCAGGCGTGGCTGAACGCGTCGTCCTCCACATCGGCTCGATGAAGTCGGGCACGAGCTTCATCCAGAACGTCCTGGGCAACAACCGTGACGCGCTGGCCGGGCACGGGATCTGCTTCGCCGGCGAGAAGTGGCGCGACCAGGTCGCGGCCGTGCAGGACCTGATCGCGCACGGCGGCCCCCAGCAGCCGCCACTCGATCCGGCCGGCCCGTGGCAGACGCTGGTGCGGAGCATCAACGCCACGCCCGGCACGGTCGTGGTGTCGATGGAGTTCCTCGCGCCCCGGGTCACCCGCAAGATCGAGATCATCTCGGGCGCCCTCGAGGGCCGACTGGAGGTGGTCCTGACCGGGCGCGACCTGGCCCGCAACATCGCCGCCATGTGGCTGGAGTCGGTGCAGAACGGGTCCGCGGTGACCTGGGAGGACTACCTCGACGCCGTACGCTCCGAGGACAACCAGGCACCGGTCGCGCGCAACTTCTGGAACCACCAGGGACTGGCGACGATCGCGCGCCGCTGGAGCGACGCCGTCGGCCCCGATCACTTCACGCTGATGACCGTGCCGCCCAAGGGCGCACCGAGCAACCTGCTGTGGGAGCGGTTCGCCCAGGTCCTTCACCTCGACCCGGCGGCCTTCGAGCTCAACGTCCGCGCCAACCGGTCCATCGGCCTGGCGACCGCGATGACGCTGCGCCACCTCAACGAGATCCTCGGCCGCGACGGCACCCCCGCCGCCGACCACAGGTTCTACGACCTGCTCGTCAAGCACCTCCTGACCAAACGCGGCCTGGTGTCCCGCGAGGGCGAGCCGACGCTGGGCGTCGACGAGCGCTGGGTGATCAAGCGTGGTGCCGCCGAGGTCGCCGCGCTCCGCACGCAGGGACACCGGGTCATCGGTGACCTCGACGAGCTCCTGCCGCAGCCCGTGCGCGGCGTGCACCCCAGCCAGGTGTCGGTGCAGCAACAGCTCGACGCGGCCATGGAGGGCCTGGCCCGGATGACCCAGATCGCGATGGAACGCGAGGCCAAGCACCGCCAGCGCCTGCGCCGGCGCAAGGTTCGGAGGAACCCATGAGTCTCCCCAACGTCGCCGTGATCACCATGGCCCGCGACGAGGGCACGATGCTGCGTCGCTGGGTCGAGCACTACTCCCGCGAGGTCGGCGCCGACAACCTCGTCGTGGTCGACGACAACAGCTCCGACGGCTCGACCGACGACCTGCCCTGCCCGGTCCTGCGGATCCCGCCGCTGACCAAGAAGTCCTTCGAGCCGGCCCGCATGGGACTGCTCGGCGGCCTCTCGGCCGGGCTGCTCGAGGCCTACGACGCAGCGATCTTCTGTGACGTCGACGAATTCATCGTCGCCGATCCCGACGTCCACGAGTCGTTGCGGCACTTCGTCGCCGCCCGGCCGGGTCGGCAGGCGGTCGGGGTGATGGGGCTCAACCTGGTCCACGACGTCGCCCAGGAGCCGCCGCTGATCGAGGGCGAGCCGATCCTCGGACAGCGCCGGCTGGCGAAGTTCCTGCCGCTGATGTGCAAGCCGTCGCTGAAGTGGGAGCCGGCCAACTGGGCGCTGGCCTCGCACGGCATCAGGTGCCCCTTCGAGGTCGACCCCGAGCTGTTCATGTTCCACATGAAGTTCGCCGACCGCGACCACCTCAAGGCGGTCGCCGACCACCGCCACGAGATGTTCCGCACCGACGGCCGTGCCGCCCGCACCAGCTGGGAGCGCAGCGGCGGCGACATGGTCACCCTGCTCGACGAGATCACCGCCGACATCGACCACGACAGCATCAAGCCCTTCGGTCCGCCGCTGAAGAAGCTGCCGGGCATCGTCGAGCAGAGCGGGCCCGACGTGTGGCGCGCGGTCGGCGGCGGCCAGGTCCAGGCCATGCGCAACCGCCCGTTGGTGCGCATCCCGGACCGGTTCCTCGGCCGGGTGTGACTCGTGCTCCGTGACATCCGCGTCGACGGCGACGGCCTGCGGTTCAGCGCCGCCGAGGACGTGCTGTGCAACCTGTCCTTCGACGGGCGCCGGATCTGGTCCTTCTGGTCGGTGCGCGACAGCAGTGCCGTCGACTCGGCTTCCACCCGGTCAGTCGCCTGGCCGGAGCGGCTCACCCTGCACCTCGTCGGGGTGACCCGGCTCGCCATCACCCTCGGCGACGGCACTGCGGTGTACGACGAGGAGGTCCGCTTCGGCGAGGAGGACCGCCGGCTGACCGTGGTAGGCCGCGACGGCGCCCCGCTCGGCATCGACATGTACGGCAAGCTCGTCAAGACGTTCGAGACCAAGGACGAGGGCGAGCTCGCGCCGCTGCTGGACGCGCTCGAGACGGTGCTGGGGCTGCTCCACGAACAGGGCCTGGAGGCGTTCCCCGCCTACGGCACGCTCCTCGGCGCCGTGCGCGAGGGCACGTTCCTCGGCCACGACAACGACGCCGACGTCGGCTACGTCAGCAAGCACACGCATCCGATCGACGTGATCCGCGAGTCGCACCAGGTGCAGCGCGCGCTGGAGCGCCAGGGCTACGCCACCAGCCGGCACAGCGGGGGAGCGTTCAAGATCGACGTGCCCGACGCCGACGGCTCGGTGCGCGGGCTCGACGTGTTCGGTGGGTTCTTCGCCGAGGGGCACCTCGCCCTGCTCGGCGAGATCTGGGCGCCGTACGAGCCCGAATGGATCTTCCCGCTCGGCACCGTCACGCTCGACGGCCGGTCGCTCCCGGCGCCGGCGGACCCGGAGCGTCTGCTCACCGAGACCTACGGGCCGGGCTGGCGCGTCCCCGATCCTGCGTTCCGCTACGAGAAGGACCCGGACGTCCAGCGCCGCTTCGACGAGTGGTTCCGCGGCACCCGTCTGCATCGCGCCGCCTGGGACCACCGCTACGGCCTGGCGCGACTGCTGCCGCCCTACCAGCCGCCGCACGACACCTCCCGCCACCTGCACGAGCGCGAGCATGCCGGCGCGTGGGTGCTCGACGTCGGCTGCGGCCGGGGCCGGGACGTGCGCTGGCTGGCGAAGCAGGGTCGGACGGCTGTCGGGCTCGACTACTCCGGTGTGGCGATGCAGTTCGTTGCCGCGAGGGCCGCCGAGCAGGGCTGGCCGGCCCAGCTGCGCACCATGAACCTGCTCGAGCTGCGGCACGTGCTGTCGTGGGGAGCGCTGCTGTCGTCGCGGCCAGGCCCGCGGACCGTGCTCGCGCGGCACCTCATCGACTCCACGTCGCCGTACGGCGTGGACAACTTCTGGCGGCTCGTCTCGATGGTGCTGCGCTCCGGTGAGCGTCTGCACCTGGAGTTCCTGACCGCGGAGATCCGCGATCCGCAGCGGCGGGCGTCGCTCGTGCGCGCGCTGTCACCGACCGAGGTGATGGCGGACGTCGAGCGGCGTGGTGGAGTGGTCACCGAGCGGGTCGACCTGGTCGGCCAGCCGATCGACTACGGCTACGGCGAAGAGTTGTCCCAGGGAGAGCACTGGCGGTCCTGCCGCCTGGAGGTGGAATGGCGATGAGGTTTTCCAGCAACGATCTCGAGGCTCGCGTCGACGACCTGGAGGCACAGGTCGCCGCGCTGACGGCGCGGGTCCAGGAGGGGGCGGTGCTGCACCAGAGGTTCGCCGAGCTCCTCGACATCGTCACCGAGCTGTTGCCGGGGGCCGACGCCGCGAAGCTCCAGCAGTACGTTGACGAGCTGGGCTCCTAGGCCGTGGCCGGTCGCGTGTTCGTCCACATCGGGCTCCCGAAGACCGGGACGTCCTATCTCCAGGCCATCGCGTGGCCCGGCCGGGCGCAGCTGCGCGACTCCGGCCTGTTGCTGCCCGGTGCGCGCAAGAGCGACCACCTCTTCGCATCCATGATCGTGCGCGACGACCCGGGCGTCACCCGCCGCGGCGCCGGCGCCTCCGAGGCCTGGAGCCGAATCAGAGCGGATGTCGCGGCCTTCGAGGGCGACGCGCTGATCAGCCACGAGTTCTTCTGCGCGGCGTCGGCCGATCAGGCGCAGCGCATGGTCGCGCAGCTCGTGCCGGCCGAGGTGCACGTGATTCTCACCAGCCGCGACCCGCTGGGGCTGCTGACCAGCAGCTGGCAGGAGTCATTGAAGAACAAGGCGACCACGCCGCTGTCCGACTACGGGCGGACCGAGAGCGACGACCCCCGCGATGTGTGGGACTGGCGGTCCCTGGACCTCGGGCTGGTCCTCGACCGCTGGTCGCCAGCGGTGCCGCCCGAGCGGCTGCACCTGATCGCCCCGCCTGCGACCGGCGCACCGCGCGATGAGCTGTGGGAGCGGTTCTGCACCGTGCTGGGGATCGCGTCCGACACCTGTGACACGACCCGCGGCTTCGCCAACGCCTCGATGGGCGTGGCGGAGGCCGAGACGTTGCGCCGGATCAACGAGCGGCTCAAGGGCTTCAACACCGCCCGGGCGCGTGGAGTGTGGCTCCGGTCGTTCCTGGCCGACGAGCGCCTCGTGCCGCGGCGGGGCGAGCGGTTCCTGCCGGCGTCCGACCAGGTCGAGGACGCCCGCCTCCGCGGAGCGCGCGCGGTGGCGAAGATCCGCGCTGCGGCGTACGACGTGATCGGTGACGTGGACCTGCTGCTCGTGCCGGACGACCTGCCCCAGCGGAGGCATCCGGAGTCGGTCACCGACACCGAGGTGGCCGACGTGGCGCTTGATCTCGTCGCCACGCTGCTCGGCGACCTGCAGCGCCGCAGTGAGCGCACGAGCGCGCCCGCGGACCCACCGACTCGGCTCGCCCGGTTGCGCCAGGCCATCAAGGGCGTGTGACAACTCTCATGCGGATCGCCGGGTTCCTGCGTGGTGGAGCCGCATAAACTCACCGCGCGTAGCAGCCAGAGCTTTTCGTAGCGAGCATCGAGTGAAGGGACGCCCCATGGGTCGCCTGTGCCAGACCGACGGACTCTCCGAGGACCAGACCGAGATCCTCAAGGCGGTCCGCCAGTTCGTCGACGAGAAGATCATTCCCGTCGCCACCGAGCTCGAGCACGCCGATGAATATCCGCAGGAGATCGTGGACGGGCTCAAGGAGCTCGGCATCTTCGGCCTGATGATCCCCGAGGAGTACGACGGTCTCGGCGAGTCGCTGCTCACCTACGCGCTGTGCGTCGAGGAGATCGCGCGCGGCTGGATGAGCGTCTCGGGCGTCATCAACACGCACTTCATCGTGGCCTACCTGCTGATGCAGCACGGCACCGAGGAGCAGAAGCAGAAGTACCTGCCGAGGATGGCGACCGGCGAGGTCCGCGGCGCGTTCTCGATGTCCGAGCCGTCGCTCGGCTCCGACGTGTCGGCCATCTCGACCAAGGCGGTCAAGGACGGTGACGACTACGTCATCAACGGCCAGAAGATGTGGCTGACCAACGGTGCCACGTCCACGTTGATCGCGGTGCTGGTCAAGACCGACGAGGGTGCCGACTCGGTCTACAAGAACATGACGACCTTCCTGGTGGAGAAGGAGCCAGGCTTCGGCGAGACCGCGCCCGGCCTGACCATCCCCGGCAAGATCGACAAGATGGGCTACAAGGGAGTCGAGACCACCGAGGCCATCTTCGAGAACCACCGCATCGGCGCCGACCAGATCCTCGGCGGCGAGCCCGGCAAGGGCTTCTACCAGATGATGGACGGCGTCGAGGTCGGCCGCGTCAACGTCGCCGCCCGCGCGTGTGGCATCGCCAACCGCGCCTTCGAGCTCGGCATCGCCTACTCCCAGCAGCGCGAGACCTTCGGCAAGCCGATCGCCGAGCACCAGGCCGTGCTGTTCCGCCTCGCCGAGATGGCGACCAAGGTTGAGACCGCGCACACGATGATGGTCCGGGCCGCACGGACCAAGGACCAGGGCGAGCGCAACGACGTCGAGGCCGGCATGGCCAAGATGCTCGCCTCCGAATACTGCAACGAGGTCGTCGAGGCGTCGTTCCGCATCCACGGCGGCTACGGCTACTCCAAGGAGTACGAGATCGAGCGGCTCTACCGCGAGTCTGCGTTCATGCTGATCGGCGAGGGCACCTCCGACATCCAGAAGATGATCATCGGCCGCAGCGTCCTCAAGGACTACAAGCTCAAGGGCTGACGCGTCTCGATAGGGTGGCGCGCATGTCGCGCCGCCTCGTGCTCCACGTCGGAGCCATGAAGTCGGGCACCTCGTTCATCCAGTCGCGGCTGTTCGCCAACAAGCGGATGCTGCTCGACGAACGAGGCATCCTGGTGCCCGGGCTGAACTGGCTCTCGCAGGTGATGGCGGCCAGCGACGTCCTCGGCTCGGGCGAGGCGCAGTGGGCCAAGATGGCCGGCAAGGTGCAGGCGCACGAGGGCACGTCGGTGATCTCGATGGAGTACCTCGGCCCGGTGCGCGCGCTCGTGGCACAGCGCGTGCTCGACACGTTCCCCTCACACTCCGTCGAGGTCGTGATCACCGCCCGCGACCTGAACCGGTCGATCGCCGCGATGTGGCAGGAGACGGTGCAGAACGGCCGCACCTGGACCTTCGCCGACTACCTCGCCGGGATCGAGGCCTGGCGGCCCGGGCACCGCGACTCCATCGATCCGCCCGAGGCCGGGCGCACTTTCTGGCGGCAGCAGAACCTCGTGCGGATCGCGCGGACGTGGGGCGAGCTGGGTGCGCCCGTCTCGGTCGTGACCGTTCCTCCGCCGGGGGCTCCTCGTGAGCTGTTGTGGGAACGCTTCTGCCAGGTTCTCGCTACGCCGCCCGCTGGCTTCGCTCCGGCACGCATGGACAACGAGTCGGTCGGCGCGGCGTCGACCCTGGTGATCCGTCGGCTGAACGAGCTGCTCAATTCGGAGGGCCTCGTGTTTCCCGCGGGGACGGACCTCCGCAAGGGCGTGCTGGCCAAGCAGGTCCTCGCCGCCCGCAAGTCCTCCGAGCCCGCGATCGGGCTGCCCGTGGCGCCGTGGGTCCGTGCCCACGCTGCCCACATGGTCTCTGCTCTGACCGAGCTGGACGTCTCGCTGGTGGGGTCGTGGGACGACCTGACGCCGGTCGACGTGCCGGGAGTCGATCCGGCGACCATCGACTCCGCACAGCTCCTTGATGCCGCCATGGCCGGCCTCGCCGGGGTGCTGGCCGAGCAGATCCGACCGTCATCGTGAGCATCGATCCGGATCTTGTCCCGATCGTCGATCGATCGCTCGCCCCGCGCGGTCCCTCGATGCTGCTCCAGGTCGTGCGTGAGCTGGACCTGCCGCCCGACTCGGTGGCACTCGACGTCGGCTGCGGATCGGGGACGCACGCGTTCCGGCTGGCGACTCACTTCGGTCTCCAGGTGCTCGGCATCGACCCGGTGCAGCGCAACCTCGACCTCGCTCGCGAGGCCCGTCGCGACGAGCCGGAGGAGATCGCGTCCCGGGTCACGTTCGGCCGGGGGAGTGCGTGCGACCTGCCGGCCGCGGACTCCTCGGCCGACCTGGTGTGGTGCCGCGACGTGCTCGTCCACGTCTCCTCGCTGGACGATGCGTACGCCGAGTTCGCGCGCGTCCTGCGACCCGGCGGTCGGGCCGTGATCCACCAGCTCGTCGCGACTCCGCTGCTGGCAGCCGCTGAGGCGGCGTGGCTGTTCCGGGCGCTGGGACTGGTCGCCTCCTCCATGGATCCGGCCGCGACCGACGCCGCCGTCCTGCGAGCGGGCCTGCGCGTCGACGCCTCGCTGGACCTCGGGTCCGAGTGGGGCGAGCACGACGAGGAGGAGTCCGGCCGCGCCGGCCGGGCGCTGCTCCGCGCCGCTCGGCTCCAGCGGGAGCCGGACCACTATCGGGCGGCGATGGGCGCTGCGGCGTACGACGTGACGCTGGCGGACTCGCTCTGGCAGGTCTACCGGATGCTCGGGAAGTTGTCCGGTCGGATCCTGGTGCTGACGCGCCCGTGACTCGACTGATCCATCTCAACGGGCCGCCCGGCATCGGCAAGTCCACCCTGGCCCGGCGCTACGTGGAGGATCACGTCGGTGTCCTCAACTGCGACATCGACGTGCTCCGGACGTTGATCGGCGGCTGGGAGACGGACTTTCCGGGCGCAGGTTCGCTCATCCGCCCGGCAGCGCTGGCGATGATCGGCGCCTACCTCGCCGAGGGCCATGACGTCGTGCTGCCGCAGATGCTCGTCGACCCGCGTCAAGTGGCCCTGTTCGCGGGCTGCGCGACCGACGTCGGGGCGGAGTTCGTGGAGCGCTTCTTGATGGATTCGCCTGCCTCGTCGGTCGCCCGGTTCGCGCGCCGCGGTGCTGGTCAGGCAGCTGACCCGTGGCATGACCGGGTGCGGGCGATCGTCGAAGCCGATGGAGGCGAGGCGGAGCTGCGCCGATGCCACGCCGGGCTCGAGCGTCTGCTCCTGGAGCGCCCGGGTGCGGTGGCGATCGTGAGCGTGGAAGGCCAGGTCGACCGGGCCTACGAGAGCTTGCTGGCGTCGCTGAACTGACCGAGGCGGCGGCGCTGCCCAGACGTCAGGGCCGCCGGTGTCGGAGCAGATACCTGCCGCTGACAACGACCGCCGCCAACAGGGCCGCCAGGGAGATCGTCCCCTGAGCTTGGCTGGAGGGGTCTGCCATCAGGTCGAGAAGTCACAGCACCCCGACTCCGACCAGCATCACGACGACGAGCAGCGCCAACGTCGTCGCGATCGTGACGGTCTGCGCGTCGAGCTCGACCTGGCTCTTCATGTACGTCCGTGACTGCGACTGCGTCGGTCGACTGACTCCGCTCGTCGTCCACGCCCTGTTGGAGACGGCAGAACGAGCAGTCGTAGCCGGGCGGCTCGTTGAGTCCACACAGGCGCATTGTGTCCCGGAGGTCGCCTGTAGACGTGCCTGTGACCCCGCAGCGCCTCGGTCTGCGGGGTGTGGGGCGGTGTGGCTACTGGTCTGGTGGGTGACCGGTGGGATCAGCTGGCGCCGCGGGGCCGAGTGGTTGTGATCCGGTGTGGTCGCGGAGGTACTGGTGTCCGTGGGGGCTGGTCCAGACGAAGGCACCTGGCTGAGTCATGCGGTATCGCCATCGGCCCTTGGTCTTGAGGCGGTGATGTCGTCGGCAGAGGGGTGCGAGGTTGTCGGTCGCAGTGGTTCCACCGCGGTCGGGGTGCTGGTGGTCGTAGGCGATGACGTGGTCGAGGTCGCCGCGTCTGGCGTTGCGACCACACCAGGGGAAGACACAGGTGCGGTCGCGGGCGGTGACGTGGTCGCGGATCCGGTCGGTGGGTGTGTAGCCGGCGGTCTCCAGGCGCTGCCTCAGGTCGATGACCGGCTTCACGACCACGCTCACGTCGTCGCGGCCGCACCAGGCGCGGATCTGCTCGGCGGTCAGGACGCGGGTGCCGGCTTGTTCGAGGTACCCGGTCAGGCACTCATCACTGTCCGCCGGGTCGTGGTGTGCGATGGCATCCGCGGAGAGGTGGGCGTGGAGCACGATCTGGGTGGTCGCCGGTGTGGGTTTCGAGGAGGCTGACTCGTCGTCCTCGAAGCCGAAGGCGAGCTGGTGGCGGGCGAGGTCGCCGAGGGCGGTGGCCCGTCGGCCGTCGAGGGTGTCGTCGGAGCCGAGGGCAGCCAACCGCGCGGCGCCGGCCGACACGGCTTCGGCCAGGCCCAGGGCGTCGGGGATCTCGAGGTCGGCCTCGAGGTGCATGGTGCCGTCGAAGGAGACCTGGTCGGTGCCGAAGGTGACGTGGCGTCGGTCCTGCGCGTCTTCGACTTCCTTGGCCAAGTCGTCGGGCATGTGCCGGGCGCGGGCGTGGTCGACGAGCCGGATCAGCTGGGAGGGGGTGAGGCGGTTGGCGCACCACGCGGCCTGTTCGTCCACGAACGCGGCTGCCTGGGGGGTGAGGGCGACGGTGGTCTGCGCGATGGCGCGGGCCCGCCAGGGGGTGACCTCGCCGGCCAGGATCCCGGCCCACAGGTGGCGGAGGCGGTAGCGGAGCTCGATCACATCGGTGAGGTAGGACCCGACGGCATCGCAGGTCAGGCCGAGCATGGTCGCAGCATCGGGGATGCAGAACTCGTCAATGACCGGTGACCCTTCCCCGGCGAGGGTCTTCGGGGATTGGAAGCACGCGTCGGGGCAGTGCGGGTCGAGGACGGGGTGCAGGGCGACCCAGTGGGCGGCCAACCTTATAGACCGGATCTCGGAATCGCGACGCTCGTCCTGCTCGGCCCGCAGCGCAGCCAGCACTCCGGCCGGGGTGTCCGGCAGGGTGTCGATGCTGCTGCGGATGGTCGATTCCATGAGTCAAGCCAAGCAGGGACCACCGACATTCAGGCCCCGGATTCGGTCGTTCTCGGGGGTCTGGGGAAAGAAGTTCAGAAACTTCTTCGGAGCTCGTCGAAGGCATGGTGCGGGCCCTTGATTTCGACGAGCTCGCTGCTAAAGCGGCAGTTCCAGGTCTCTCAACCCTCGAGCGAAAGTGATCGGCCAGCCGAGGCCGGGGCGGAACCGTTCCCAGCCGTTACCGAAGGGCGGGTCCCACTCGGCGATGAGGGCTTCCACCTCGGCACGGTCCGCTTCGATGCCCGTCGCGGTGCTCGCGTCGAAG
>NZ_JANPEO010000352.1:0-12938 GCF_031422975.1 Nocardioides sp.
CGCCACCCCGCTCGCCAGCTGGGCACCGGGCGTGTCCTCGACCCGCTCGACGCCGTATCCCGCGGCACTGGAGTCACCCAGCAGCGCGAGCCGGATGGCGGGCCCGGGCCGGCCCCGGCCGTACCACCCGCTCGACTCCGGAGGCCGGTTGTCGGCGGTCGGCTCGCCGATCGCGCGACGGGCGAGCTGAGCCTCGGCCCTGAGCACGCCGTAGAGCCCGGCGCCGAGCACGGAGAGTCCTCCGCCTCCGAATGCCGCCGCCGATGCGAGCTTGCGCGCTGCCCCTGTCGTCCCCACGACTTCATGTTACGCACGAGTAGATGGCTACATTGACCACGTGAAGTATGTGAACTCGCTCCTCGACCTCATCGGCATCACCCCGCTGCTGTGGCTGTCCACCTCTCTCGACGATCTCGGGAGTGCCGAAGGCCCACTCGTGCTCGCCAAGGTCGAGTACCTCAACCCAGGCGGCTCGGTGAAGGACCGCATCGCGACCCGCATGATCGACGCCGCCGAAGCGTCCGGCGAGCAGCAGCCCGGCGGCACGATCGTCGAGCCCACCTCGGGCAACACCGGCGTCGGTCTGGCGATGGTGGCGCAGGCCAAGGGCTACAAGTGCATCTTCGTGTGCCCCGACAAGGTCAGCGAGGACAAGCGCAACGTGTTGAAGGCGTACGGCGCCGAGGTGGTCGTCTGCCCGACCGCCGTCGCTCCGGAGCACCCCGACTCCTACTACAACGTCAGCGATCGGCTCTCCTCCCAGCCGGGCGCGTGGAAGCCCGACCAGTACTCCAACCCGCACAACCCGCGCTCGCACTACGAGACCACCGGCCCAGAGATCTGGGAGCAGACGGACGGCAGGATCACCCACTTCGTGTGCGGTGTGGGCACCGGCGGCACCATCAGCGGCATCGGTCGCTACCTCAAGGAGCAGAATCCCGGCGTCCAGGTGATCGGCGCCGATCCCGCTGGCTCGGTCTACTCCGGCGGCTCGGGCCGCCCCTACCTCGTCGAGGGTGTCGGCGAGGACTTCTGGCCCGACTGCTACGACCGCACCGTCGCCGACCGCATCATCGAGGTCGCAGACAAGGACTCGTTCGCCTTCACCCGCCGCCTGGCCCGCGAGGAGGCGCTGCTCGTCGGCGGCTCGTCCGGCATGGCCGCCTTCGCCGCCAAGCAGCTCGCCCAGGAGCTCGCAGCACAGGGCCGCACCGACGCGGTCATCGTGGTGCTGCTGCCCGACTCCGGTCGCGGCTACCTCACCAAGGTCTTCAACGACGAGTGGCTGAGCTCCTACGGCTTCGCCACGGGGGGCGACTCGCAGGACCGCACCGTCGGCGAGGTGCTGCGCGGCAAGTCGGGCCAGCTTCCCGACCTCGTGCACACGCACCCGATCGAGACGGTCGCCGAGGCGGTGCACATCCTGCAGGAGTATGGCGTCTCGCAGATGCCCGTCGTGCTTGCGGAGCCGCCGATCGTGGCCGCCGAGGTCGCCGGGTCCGTCTCCGAGCGAACGCTGCTCGATGCCCTGTTCGCGGGCACGGCCACGCTCACCGACCCCGTCGAGCAGCACATGTCCCCACCCCTCCCGACGATCGGCTCGACGTCTCCGGCCCGCGAGGCTGTCGGCCTGCTGGAGTCCTCGGACGCGGTGCTCGTGCAGGAGGACGGCAAGCCCGTCGGCGTACTCACCCGGCAGGACCTGCTGGCGTTCTTGGCGCGCGGATGAGGATGGACCTGTGATGACGATGGTTCGCGGCACTCTGGCCGCACTGCTGCTCCTGCTTGCCGCCGGCTGCGCCGACGACTCCACGGCCACCGACCAGCCCGACGACCCGACCGCGAAGGTCCAGGTGGAGCTGGGCCAGGAGTTCACCTGGAACGGGTTCACGGTGTCCGAGGGCTGGGCACTCGAGACCACCACGCAGATGATCGAGCTGGAGGAGCAGGACCAGCCCTTCATCACCGGTGAGGTGACCAACGACGGCGACGAGTCACGGTTCGCGCTCTTCGAGTTCGTCTTCGTGGGTGACGGTGAGCTGCAGGCGACCATCCACTGCACCTCTGAGCTGGAGCTGGCCCCCGGCAAGGCGTCGCCGATGGACTGCCCCGGGTTCGGACAGGTCGTGCCGCAGGGCTACGACCTGATCCAGGTGCAGCCGGTCACGCGCTGACCGGGACGAGGCGCATGGCGCGATCGTGACAGGGTCGGGCCATGGAGCTGTCGATCACCACCGTCGCGCTCCTGGTCCTGGCGGCCCTCGCCGCCGGTTTCGTCGACGCCGTCGTCGGCGGTGGGGGACTGATCCAGCTGCCGGCCCTGCTGATCGGCCTGCCCGGTGCCTCGGTCGTGCAGATCGCGGCCACCAACAAGCTGGCGTCGTTCTGCGGGACGTCGATCAGCGCGGCGACGTACTTCCGTCGCATCCGGCCCGACCCCAGGACGTTCCTGCCGCTGATGCTCGCGGCCTTCGTCGGATCGTTCGGGGGAGCGCTGGTCGCAACGCTGATGCCGCGCAGTGCCTTCGACCCGGTCATCCTGGTCGCGCTGGTGCTGGTGGGCTCCTACGTGTGGTTCAGGCCGAGCGTCGGTGCCTTGACCCAGCTGCGGTTCAGCGGCGGCAGGCACCTGTCGGCCGTGCTGATGACGGGGCTGGCCGTCGGCTTCTACGACGGTGCGATCGGGCCGGGGACCGGCTCGTTCTTCGTCTTCGCGTTGGTGGGCGTCCTCGGCTACAACTTCCTCGAGGCCTCGGCCAAGGCCAAGCTCGCCAACTGGGCGACCAACCTCGCGGCGCTGGTGGTCTTCATCCCGCAGGGTGCCGTGCTCTGGCAGCTCGCCCCGCTGATGGCGGTGGCCAACATCGCCGGCGGATATGCCGGGGCGCGCGTCGCCATGGCCCGGGGGGCCCGCTTCGTGCGGATCTTCTTCCTCGTGGTGGTCTCGGCCCTCGTCGTACGCCTCGGTAGTGGCGTCCTCGGCGTCTGGTGAGCGTGGCACCGGTAGCGTGAGGGTGTGGGAGTGGTGGGGACGGTCGACGGCTTCCAGCGCCGGCATCCGGTCATCGGATTCCCGCTCGGCGTCATCTACAAGTTCTTCGACGACCAGGGCAACTACCTCGCGGCGATCATGACCTACTACGCGTTCGTCGCGATCTTCCCGCTGATGCTGCTCGGCACCTCGATCCTCGGCTTCGTGCTGGGCGCCAGGCCGGAGTGGCAGGAGCAGATCCTCAACTCCGCCCTCGGTCAGTTTCCGATCATCGGCGACCAGCTCGGGCGACCGGAGGGACTCAGAGGCTCCGCCGCCGGTGTGGCCTTCGGCTCGCTGGCCGCGCTCTACGGCTCGTTGGGTCTGGCCCAGTCCCTGCAGAACGCGATGCACGTCGCCTGGTCGGTGCCGCGCAACTCCCGGCCCAACCCGTTCTACGCCCGGGTCAAGAGCCTGGTCCTGCTGCTCACCGCCGGTGCGGCGCTGCTCTCGGTCACGGTGATCTCCACGATCGCGAGCACGACGACCGCCTTCTTCGAGGTCGGCACCAAGTGGCTGCTGCCGCTGGTGACCGTGCTCATCGTGGGCACGATGTTGACGATCCTGTTCCGGTTCGCCGCGACCGGGCAGCACAGTTTCCGGCGTGCCGCTCCCGGCGGCTTCGCGCTGGCCCTGATGTGGCAGGGGCTGCAACTGCTCGGGGTGCTCTATGTCGCCGAGGTGCTGGTCGACACCACGTCGATGACCAAGACCTTCGGGCTGGTGCTCGGGCTCGTCGGCTTCTTGTTCATCGGCGCCGTGATGGCGGTGCTGGCGATGGAGATCAACGTGGTGATCGCGCGCCGGCTCTACCCCCGCGCCCTGCTCACCCCCTTCACCGACGCCGTCGACCTGACGCCTGCCGACCGGCGTGCGTACGCGTCGTACGCGCGCATGCAACGGCACAAGGGCTTCGAGCGGGTCTCGGTCTCCTGGGACGAGAAGGAGTGACCTCCCAGGTCACCAGCGCGCAGCGGACTCGTGCGGGCACACCACGCCGCCGCGCTGAGAAGTCGTCGGTGGATCCGGGAATGAAGGTGCGGCGTGTGCGTTGTAATGGTGTAATCATGTAACGCACGAAGCAAGGAGAAGCATCATGAACACCCCAGACAACAGTTCTGAGAACACCACCGAGAACCCCCGAGGGCGCGGCGAGGGCCGTGGTCGAGGCCGCGGTGGCCCGCGAGGCCGCGGCGGTTGGCAGGTCGCCGACCTGCCGAGCGCCGACGACGCCGCCGACTGGTTCGCCGGCCGGCTGCCGTCCGAGTGGTTCACCGACGTGAGCGTCACGACGGACCGCGAGGAGATCTTGGTGATCGGCACACTGGCCGACGAGTCGGCCACCGCCGCCGGGGCCGAGGGGCGGATCGGCCGCTTCCGGTCCGAGACGCGCGAGCAGCGGATCGAGATCGCGCTCGAGGCCGAGGCCCGCTACCAGCGCAAGGTCTCGTGGGGCGCCAGCCTCGGTGACACCACTGCCCTGTTCACCCACGTGTCCGCGCCGGTGATGACGCGACTGCGCCAGCCGGAGCGGCAGGTGCTCGACACCCTGGTCGACGCGGGCGTGGCCCGCTCGCGCTCGGATGCACTGGCCTGGTCGGTCCGACTGGTCGGCGAACACGCCGACGCGTGGCTCGGCCAGCTGCGCGAGGCGATGTCCGAGGTCGACAAGCTGCGTGGCGAGGGTCCGACCCTCTGACATCACCTAGGCTCGGGTCGTGTTCTGGATGAGCGCCTTCATCGACGTACCAGCGCCCGACTTCGAGTCCTCGGTGACCTTCTGGTCGAGGGTGAGTGGCTACTCGCCTTCGGCCCGTCGGGGTGCGGACGAGGAGTTCCTGACCCTCGTCCCGCCCGCCGGCGACGACCACCTGCGCATGCAGCGGGTGGGTGACCGGTCGCCGCGGGTCCACCTCGACCTGCACACCCCTGACCCCCGCTCGGCGGCCGAGCGGGCCGATTCGCTCGGCGCCGTCGAGGTCGCCGACCTCGGACATGTCGTGATGCGCTCGCCCGGCGGACGTACCTTCTGCCTGGTCACCCACCCGGCCGATCGCGTCGCACCGCCCGCTCGGTGGCCGGACGGCTCGCGCAGCATCATCGACCAGGTGTGTCTCGACATCCCGGGGGCCGCTTTCGACGCGGAGGCCGCCTTCTGGCAGTCGCTGCTGGAGTGGCCGCACGTCGAATCGTCCTACGCCGAGTTCGAGCGCCTCGTCCGCCCTGACGGCCAGGCGTTGCGCGTCCTGCTCCAGCGGGTTGGCGACGACGGCCCGGTCCGCTCTCACCTCGATCTCGCGTGTTCCTCCCGTGAGCGGGAGCTGGTGCGCCATGTGGGCCTCGGTGCGGGCGTCGTGGCCGACCACGACTCCTGGACGGTGATGTCGGACCCCGCCGGCATGGCCTACTGCCTGACCGATCGGTCACCGGACCAGTTGGCGTAGACACGCGGACCTTGGTCCCGGTCTGCCTCCGACTCCACGCTCGACCCTGCCTCGCGGAGCGAGCAATGTCCGCGCGTCTACGCGCCGGCGACCCCGAGGAGCGTCCAAACGGGTCGCCGCGAGTCGGTGCCGCTAACGTCGCGGCCATGCCGGACAGCGAACGCGTCAGCCCGCCCACCCACGGCCCCGAGGTCGTCCAGCTCCGCGCGTGGCTCGAGTTCCACCGCGGGACGCTCAAGCAGAAGGCGGCCGGCCTGAGCCAGGAGCAGCTCGCCAGGACGCTCCCGCCGAGCACGCTCTCACTCGGCGGCCTGCTCAAGCACATGGCGCTCGTGGAGGACTACTGGTTCTCGGTCATCCTGCTCGGCAACGACGACGCCGAGCCGTGGCAGGGGGTGGACGGGGTCGACGACCCCGACTGGGAGTTCCGCACCGCCGCGGACGACCCGCCCGAGGTCCTCGTCGGCCTGCTCGACGACGCGATCGCGGTCGGCAACCGCACCCTCGACGACATCGGCGACAACCTCGACCTGCGGGCCAGGGTGAAGAGTCGACACACCGGCGAGCACTTCGACCTGCGGTGGATCCTGATCCACATGATCGAGGAGTACGCGCGCCACAACGGTCACGCCGACCTGATCCGCGAGTCGATCGACGGCGCCACCGGCGAGTGAGCGAGTCAGGTCACTTGCTGGTGCACACAGAGCACGTTGCCGTCGGGGTCCTTGAACCAGGCCGCCTTCTCGGTGCCGAACTCGCAGACGTGGTCGACGGTCGTGAGCTCGGGCAGGTCGTAGTCCAAGAAGACGACTCCGCGGCCCTCGAGGTCGGAGACCTCGCTGCCGATGTCGTCGACCTCGAAGCTCATGGCGGTGCTCTCCGAGCGCGTGCCGCCGGGGCGGGGGAGCAGCAGCAGGGTGGATCCACCCTCCAGCGTGAACATCGCGCTGCCCTCGTCGTTGGTGCCGGTGTAGTCGAGCCCCAGGGACTCGGCGTAGAACTTCCGTGCGCGCTCGACGTCGGTGACGGGGAGCATCATCGCGACAGGACGGTGAGTGAGTGGCATGGGGGCCTCCTTGGTCGTCTCCATCGTCCGTCCGACCGCGGCCGAGCACAATGATCGAGATGGGTCAATCATGAGCATCCGCAGGGCCACCGATGACGACTGGCCGCACATCTGGCCGTTCTTCGACGAGATCGTCCGGGCCGGCGAGACCTACGCGTTCCCGCTCGACCTGACCATCGAGACGGCCCAGCCGTGGTGGATGGACGAGAACACCGTCGTGCTCGAGGAGGACGGCGTGATCATGGGCAGCGCGAAGATGGGTCCCAACCGCCCCGGTCGTGGCGCCCACATCGGCACGGCATCGTTCATGGTCAGCCCCGCCGCGCGTGGGCGAGGCGTGGGACGGCGGCTGGCGGCGTACGCCCTGACGTGGCATCGCGACGCCGGGTTCGCCGGGATCCAGTTCAACGCCGTGGTCGAGACCAACACCGCCGCCGTGCGCCTGTGGCGCGACCTGGGCTTCGAGATCATCGGCACCGTGCCCGGGGCCTTCGACAGTGCGACCCACGGCCGGGTCGGACTCCACGTGATGTACCGCGATATCTAGAACCTGTTCTAGTCTGTGTCCATGACTGCCACACCCGCGATCGAGGGCTGGTTCACCACCGGTGAGGCCCCGGCGCTGCTCGGCTCGCGTTGCCCCTCGTGCAGCACCGTCTACTTCCCGCCGGTGAGCGGCTTCTGCCGCAACCCGGGGTGCGACGGCGAGGGGTTCGAATCCGCTGAGCTGAGCCGCGTCGGCACGGTGTGGTCCTACACGGACGCGCAGTACCAGCCGCCGGCGCCCTACATCGCCCGCGGCGAGGTGCACGCGCCTTTCGCGATCGCCGCTGTCGAGCTGCCCGAAGGACTCGTCGTCCTGGGGCAGGTCGCCGACGGCTTCGGCGTCGCCGACCTGACCGTCGGCGCCCGGGTGGAGCTCGTCGTGGAGGAGCTGTGCCCGGGCGAGCTGATCTGGCGCTGGCAGCCGGTGGCCTCATGAGCGTCGTCGTGGCCGGGGTCGGCATGCACCCGTGGGGCAAGTGGGGCAGGCACTTCGTGGAGTACGGCGTCGTGGCCGCGCGCGCCGCCCTCAAGGACGCCGGCATCGCGTGGCAGGACGTCGACCTCATCGTCGGTGGCGAGACGGTGCGCAACGGCTACGCCGGCTACGTCGCCGGCGCGACGTTCGCCCAGGCCCTGGGCTGGAACGGCGCTCGCGTCGCGACGTCGTACGCCGCCTGCGCGACCGGCGCCCAGGCGCTGGACATCGCCCGGGCGAGGATCCTCGCGGGCCTCTCCGAGGTCGCGCTGGTCGTCGGCGCAGACACGACCCCCAAGGGCTTCCTCGCACCCAACGCCGGCGAGCGCTGGGACGACCCCGACTGGCTGCGGTTCCGGCTCCTGGGCATGACCAACCCGGCCTACTTCGCGCTCTACGCGCGCCGCCGGATGGACCTCTACGGTGCGACGTCGGAGGACTTCGCGGCCGTGAAGGCGAAGAACTCCAAGCACGGGCTGGCCAACCCCAACGCGCGCTACCGCAAGGAGGTCAGCGTCGCCGACGTGGTCGCGAGTGCCGTGGTCTGCGACCCGCTGCACCTCCTGGACATCTGCGCCACGAGCGACGGCGGCGCCGCAGTCGTCGTGTGTTCGCAGGAGTACGCCGCACGGCACGCCCTCAGCTCGGACGTGACGGTCGCCGCGATCGCGACGGTCACCCCGACCTTCCCCCACACGGTGATCGACATGCCATGGCTGTCGACGGACGCAGGGCCGCCGGGGGAGTCCACCTTCAAGGAGTCGATCGGCCGGGCGGCGTACGACGAAGCCGGCATCGGCCCCGAGGACGTCGACGTGGCCGAGGTCTACGACCTCTCGACCGCGCTCGAGCTGGACTGGATGGAGGACCTGGCGCTGTGCAGGCCCGGCGAGGCCGAGCACCTGCTCCGGGCGGGCGAGACCACCATCGGCGGACGCATCCCCATCAACCCCAGCGGCGGGCTGGCGTGCTTCGGTGAGGCCGTGCCCGCGCAGGCGCTCGCGCAGGTCTGCGAGCTCACCTGGCAGCTGCGCGGCCAGGCGGAGGGCCGACAGGTCGAGGGGGCTCGGGTGGGCATCACGGCCAACCAGGGACTCTTCGGGCACGGTTCGGCTGTGCTCCTGTCCCGCTGACGTGCTTCCATATCGTGTGACCAAGCCCATTCGCGTGTTCCTCCTCGACGACCACGACGTGGTGCGTGAGGGTCTGCGCTTCCTGCTCGAGCGGCAGGACGACATCGAGGTGGTCGGCGACTCGGCCTCGGCCGTCGAGGCCATCTCCCGCATACCCGCCCTCAAGCCGGACGTCGCGGTCCTGGACGGGCGGCTGCCGGACGGCTCCGGGATCGAGGTCTGTCGGGCCGTGCGCTCGGTCGACCCGAGCATCCGTGCGCTGATCCTGACGTCCTACGACGACGACGAGGCGCTGTTCGCAGCGATCATGGCCGGGGCGTCGGGCTATGTCCTCAAGGAGATCCGGAGCAGCGACCTCGTCAGCGCGGTGCGCCAGGTCGCTGCGGGCAACTCGCTGATCGACCCGGCGCTGACGGCCAGGGTGCTGGAGCGGGTCCGCAACGGGCCCGCGACCGCGCCCGAGCTCTCCGACCTCACCGAGCAGGAGCTCAAGCTGTTGGCTCTCATCGCCGAAGGACTGACCAACCGGCAGATCGGCGAGCGGATGTTCCTGGCCGAGAAGACGGTCAAGAACTACGTCTCCAGCATCTTGGCCAAGCTCGGCCTCGAGCGGCGCACCCAGGCGGCCGTGCTGGCCTCCAAGCTCCTGGGTCCCGGCAAGTAGGGACCTTTGGCCAACCGGCGGCGGGACCTCGTCCCCTGACCGGCCTGCCTCGGCCGCACGAGAGTAGAGGTGCAAGGACAACGCATCACCCCTACTCAGCAGGAGGGCCCGTCATGGCCGTCATCCATCGTCAACACAACATCACGAGTGAAGGCGTCACCACCTCGGAGTCCGAGGAGACGGTCACCGGAGTGGATCGGGCTCTCGCCGCTCTGCGGATCGTCTTCGGGTTCACCTTCTTGTGGGCCTTCCTCGACAAGACGTTCGCGCTCGGCTTCCACACCGGCTACGACCAGGACGGCGTGCTCGACCGCTTCGGTGACGCCGCCTGGATCAACGGTGGCAGCCCGACCGAGGGCTTCTTGACCTTCGGTGTCCCGGCCGACAACCCGTTCAAGGGGTTCTTCAACGGACTTGCCGGCTACGCCGTCGTCGACTGGCTGTTCATGCTCGGCCTGCTCGGCATCGGCCTCACCCTTCTGCTGGGTGTGGGCATCCGCATCGGCACCGCCGCCGGCGCGCTGCTGTACGCGATGATGTACGCCGCCGTAGTGCCCTTGGAGAACAACCCGATCATCGACGACCACGTCGTCGGCCTGATCGTCATGGTCCTCCTCGGCCTGGCGGCCGTGGGCACCACCTGGGGCCTGGGCGGGCTGTGGCGCCGTACGGAACTGGTCCAGAAGCACCCGATCCTCAAGTGATCTGAGCTCCACCGCACAGAACCCGCCCGGGTGACCGGGCGGGTTCTGCGCATGTCGGCACAGGTCAGTCGAGCGGGATCCGCCACACGAGGGTGGTGCCGCGACCCGAGCCGGGCAGCATCTCGAGCACCCCACCGAGATCGGCGGCGCGGCGTCGCGCATTGCGCAGCCCGCTCTCGCGCGGGTCGGCGGGCATCCCGATGCCGTCGTCGGCCACCCGCAGCACCAGATCGTGCACGCTCACGAGCACCTCGACCTCCGCGCTCTCGGCGAGCGCGTGCCGGGCCACGTTGGAGAGCGCTTCGCGCAGCACTGCCAGCACCTGGGCGTGGACGGTTCCGGGAACGACCGTGTCGATCGGACCACTCGTGCGCACGGTGGGGCTGAAGCCGAGCACCGGGACGTAGTCGCGAGCCAGTGCCCGGATCTCGGAGCGCAGCGACGAGCCCTGCTTGTCGTGGAGCTCGAAGATCGTGCCGCGGATCGCCTTGATGGTGTCGTCCAGTGACGCCACCGTCTCGTCGAGCCGGCGGGCGACCTCGGGGCTCGACACCATCGATGCCACTCCCTGGAGCTGCAGGCCCGCCGCGAAGAGCTGCTGGATCACCACGTCGTGGAGGTCGCGAGCGATCCGCTCGCGATCGGAGATCAGCGCCAGCTCCTGCCGGTCGGCGACGGCCTGGCCGCGATCGAGAGCCAACGCCGCCTGATCGGCGAAGCTGGCCAGCAGCTCCCGCTCGCTCGCGTCGTTGAGGGGCGAGGACCTGTCGAACAGCGCAGCCAGGGCCAGGACAGGAGCGAGGTGGGCGCGCACCGGGATCACCACCGCGTCGACGCCGCCGACGATCAGGCGATGCGCTGGAGCGGACACATCGAGTTCGAGGTCGTTGCGCACGTGGTCGACCAGCTCGCGCACGAGGTCGAGGTCGGCCGGGTCGGCCGCCACGGCGTCCCCGTCGGCGGCGTGGGTGGCCAGCAGCACGGTGGCTCGCGCGCCCGACACGGCGCGTGCCGTGTCGACGATCTTGCCGAGCGCGTTCTCAGCGTGCACCGGTGGCTGGAGGTCGACGCCGATCTCGGCGGTCGCCTCCAGCCAGCGTCGTCGCCTCTCGCTGAGGCCGTAGGTGCGCGCATTGTCGATGACCAGGCCGGCGGTCCCGGCCAGGGCCTCGACCAGCTGTTCGTCCTGTTCGGTGAAGGGCAGCCCGCCGCGCTTCTCGGTCAGGTAGAGGTTGCCGAAGACGGTCCCCCGGATGCGTACGGGCATCCCGAGGAACGAGCTCATCGGCGGGTGGTTGGCCGGGAAGCCGACCGATCTCGGGTGGGCGGCCAGGTCGACCAGCCGCAGGCCCTTCGGCTCCGAGATGATCACGCCGAGGATGCCGTCGCCGGTCGGAAGGTCGCCGATCAGGGCGCGGGTGGCCTCGTCGATCCCCGTGGTGAGGAACTCGACCAGTCGGCCGTCGCTGCCGAGCACCCCCAGGGCGCCGTACTCCGCGTCTGTGAGCTGGGTGGCCGCGGTGACGATCCGGGTCAGGACGCTGGTCAGGTCGAGGTCGCTGGCGATGGCGGACACGGCGTCGAGCAGGGCCTGCGCAGACCCGTTCAACGCCGTGTTCGTGGTCGAGGATCTGAGCGTGGTCACCGGCTCAGTGTGGCCCTGGTGTCCAGCCGGCGGGCTCGGGCCCCTCGTCGGGTCACATGACCCGGCGGACCGGGAGTGACTCCTCGAGGTCCCAGCCGTCGCCGAGGCGGCGTCCGGTCACCTCCGTGAGTGGGATGCGCAGGTAGAGCGACCGGGTGCCACCGGCCCACGGGCGCGGCAGGACCTTGAGCAGGGCGCGCAGCTCGTCGGGGTCCTCCACCGCTGCCGCGCGTCCTCGCACCACGACGCTCCAGCCCCGGTGATTGGGGTGTTCGAAGTGGTCGATCTCGAAGGCCACGAGGTTGTCGCGGCCGTAGGTGCCCAGCACGCTGTACGGCGTCGTGCAGATCACGATGTCGCCCAGGCTGACCGCATAGTTCAACGGCAGGATGTGGGGGCCGGTGGGCGTTGTCATCGCCACGCGACCGGCCACGCCCAGCCTCAGCAGCGTCTCGCACTCGCTTCGGCTCAGCTCCAACAGGTCAGCCATGACACACCTCTCCCTCGTCGACTAACCCCATCGTCACCGCAGGTGTCGTCGCCCAGCAGGGCCGTAGGTCCCGAGCACGGGGTCCATTGCGCCCGACCGGTCTTGCCCTCGGGTCTAGCGTTGAGCAGGTGACCCTCTCTGCCACCGAGTCTCCCGCCATCGCCACCCTCGGCGAGCTCCGCGCTTCCGGCCACGAGCTCAAGCCGCTCCGCGTCGAGCTGCGCGACAACCTGCTCGCCCTTCTCCGCGACGGGGTCGATCCGTGGCCCGGCCTCCACGGCTTCAGCGACAGCGTCATCCCCCAGCTCGAGCGTGCGCTCATCGCGGGTCACGACCTGGTGCTCCTCGGCGAGCGCGGCCAGGGCAAGACTCGGCTGCTGCGCTCGCTGGTCGGCCTGCTGGATGAGTGGTCGCCGGTGATCTCCGGCTCCGAGCTGGGCGAGCACCCCTTCGACGCGATCACGATCGCCTCCAAGCAGTCGGTGGCGACGTACGGCGACGAGCTGCGCATCTCGTGGCGCCACCGCGACGAGAGGTACGCCGAGAAGCTGGCCACCCCCGACACGAGCGTCGCCGACCTCATCGGCGACGTCGACCCGATGCGCGTCGCCGAGGGCCGCCGCCTGGGCGACCCCGAGACCATCCACTTCGGGCTCATCCCCCGCAGCCACCGCGGCATCGTCGCGATCAACGAGCTGCCCGACCTCGCCGAGCGCATCCAGGTGGCGATGCTCAACGTC
>NZ_JANPEO010000353.1:0-2798 GCF_031422975.1 Nocardioides sp.
TTGAAGATCGGGTTGGCGTTGCAGAGTGCGGCGTACTCGGGCAGGCGCTTCCTCATCAGGGCGATGAAGTCGCGGATCTCGTCGAGGGCGCCGGGTGGCAGATCCTGGGCGACCCCGCCGGGACGGATGAACGCGTGGTTCATCCGGAGTCCGGTGATCAGCTCGAACAGGTCGAGCACCAGCTCGCGCTCGCGGAACCCGATCGTCATCACGGTCAGGGCGCCGATCTCCATGCCGCCGGTCGCGATGCAGACCAGGTGGGAGGAGATCCGGTTGAGCTCCATCAGGAGCACGCGCATGACCTGCGCCTTCTCGGGGATGACGTCCTCGATGTCGAGCAGGCGCTCGACGCCGAGGGAGTACGTCGCCTCGTTGAAGAACGGCGAGAGGTAGTCCATCCGGGTGCAGAACGTCACGCCCTGCACCCAGGAGCGGTACTCCATGTTCTTCTCGATGCCCGTGTGGAGATAGCCGATGCCGCAGCGGGCCTCGGTGACAGTCTCCCCCTCGAGCTCGAGGATGAGCCGCAGCACGCCGTGCGTGGAGGGGTGCTGGGGTCCCATGTTGACCACGACCCGCTCCTCGGCGGCGTCGCCGAGGCCCTGGGTGATCGAGTCCCAGTCCTGGCCGGTGACGGTGAAGACCTTGCCCTGGCTGGTCTCGCTGGGGTCGGCGTACAAATCCTGGTCGGTGCTCATCAGCTGTAGGACCTCCGCTGGTCCGGCGGCGGGATGGTGCCGCCCTTGTATTCCACGGGGATGCCGCCCAAGGGGTAGTCCTTGCGCTGCGGGTGGCCCGGCCAGTCGTCGGGCATGAGGATCCGGGTCATGGCCGGGTGGCCGTCGAACTGGATGCCGAACATGTCCCACGTCTCGCGCTCGTGCCAGTCGTTGGTCGGGTAGATGCTGACCAGGCTGGGGATGTGCGGGTCGGCGTCGGGGCAGGTGACCTCGAGCCGGATGCGCCGGTTGTGGGTCATCGACAGCAGGTGGTAGACCGCGTGCAGTTCGCGTCCGGCGTCGTCGGGGTAGTTGACGCCGCTGACGCCCGAGCAGAACTCGAAGCGGAGGACCTCGTCGTCGCGGAGCATCTGCGCGACGAACGGCAGGTCCTCGCGGCGGACGTGGAAGGTGATCTCGCCCCGGTGGACCACGACCCGCTCGATGGCGGCGTCGAGGTCGGTGGCCTTCTGGCGAGCCTCGAGGGCGTCGGCCACCTCGTCGAACCAGCCACCGTAGGGCCGCTGGGAGTCGCCGGGGTAGACGATCGGGGTGACCAGACCGCCGAAGCCCGAGGTGTCGCCCGTGCCCGTGACACCGAACATGCCGGTGCGCGAGCCGACGGCGCGCCTGATCTCCTGGTCGCCGGCGACCAGGTCGGTCGAGGGGTCCTGGCCGTGCGTGTCGGGTGTCGTGTCACTCATCGGAGCAGGCCTCGCATCTGGGAGGTCGGCAGCGCCTTGAGGGCGTTGGACTCCTGCAGCTCGATCTCGGCCAGACGGTTGACGCCGAGCTTGGCGTTCTGGACCTGGTCGTGCAGCTTGAGGATCGCGTCGATCAGCATCTCCGGGCGAGGCGGGCAGCCGGGGAGATACATGTCGACGGGCACGACGTGGTCGACGCCCTGGACGATCGCGTCGTTGAAGAACATGCCGCCCCTGCTCGCGCACACGCCCATGGCGAGCACCCACATCGGGTCGGGCATCTGGTCGTAGATCTGGCGCAGGACCGGAGCCATCTTGTTGCTCACCCGACCCGCCACGATCATCAGGTCGGCCTGGCGAGGGCTGGCTCGAAAGACCTCCATGCCGAAGCGGGCGAGGTCGTACTTGGGACCGCCGGTGGTCATCATCTCGATGGCGCAGCAGGCCAGGCCGAAGGTGGCCGGCCAGAAGGACGCCTTGCGCATGTAGCCCGCGACGCCCTCGACGGTGGTGAGCAGCACACCGCTCGGAAGCTTCTCTTCAATACCCATCAGTCAGTGACCCTCAGTCCCAGTCCAGTCCGCCGCGGCGCCATACATAGGCGTACGCCACGAAGACAGTGGCGATGAAGATGACCATCTCGACGAGACCGAAGAACTTCATCGCGTCGAAGTGCACGGCCCACGGGTAGAGGAAGATGATCTCGATGTCGAAGACGATGAAGAGCATCGCGGTGATGTAGTACTTCACCGGGAACCGGCCGCCGCCGACGGGCTGCGGGGTGGGCTCGATGCCGCATTCGTAGGAGTCCAGCTTGGCCCGGTTGTAGCGCTTGGGGCCGATGGCGGCACTCATGATCACGGAGAACACCGCGAACCCGGCCGCCAGGAGGGCCAGCGCCAACACTGGGGTGTAGAGCTCCATCCTGCGTTCCTTCCTTCTCGTCGCCGACGATCTCGGCACCCCACTTCGTGACTTTGTGAACAAGTTCACGAGTGGCGCGCACCACAGTCTAGGGCGCGCGATGCCGTGCGTCACGCCGGGGGTCGGGCGCCTCAGAACCGCCTCTCGGCGGCGGTTTAGCCCATGTCGGCGTTGCGTAATTCGCGGCCTCGGAGCCTCCGCCTGCCTCCGCTGCGATGGCCCTCGATCGGCTCAGAAGCGTCGGTGCGCCAGCGCGGCATCGACCGCGCGCGGCGACAGCACGGCGTCGAGGGCGAGGCGCACGCATCCGACCAGTCCCGCCTGCTCGCCGTACGTCGCGGGCAGCAGCTGGAGGTCGCGGCCGGCCAGCGCCGTGGTGCCCGCGAAGAGCGTGTCGCGCAGTCCGGCCGCGAAGGTGTCGAAGGCGACCCCCATGTCGCCGCCGACCACC
>NZ_JANPEO010000354.1:0-2356 GCF_031422975.1 Nocardioides sp.
TCGGCGAATGGTTCCGCCGCACCCGTCCGGGCCTGACGTTCCCCGCATGGCTGCACAACGACTGCGTGTCCGACCCGGCCGAGGACAAGTCCGCCACCCAGCACCGGGTGGAGGCCGAGCTGCGCGACCTCGCCGGACGGGTGGTCGCCGCGGACGCACCGTTCCTCGGCGCCTGCTACGGCATCGGCGTGCTCGGCGTCCTGGCCGGGGGAGTCGTGGACCGGACGTACGGCGAAGCCATCGGCGCCCTCCCCATCCGGCTGACCCCCGAAGGGGGTGCAGACCCGCTGTTCGGCGCGCTGCCGGAGGTGTTCTTGGCCTACCTGGGCCACAAGGAGGCCGTCTCGCGGCTCCCCGACGGCGCGGTGCTCCTCGCCTCGTCGGACACCTGCCCCGTCCACGCCTTCCGCCTGGGCCGCAACGTTTATGCCACGCAGTTCCACCCCGAGCTCGACCCGGAGGCGCTGTGCGACCGGATCGACGCCTACAGCGGCCACGGCTACTACGCGCCGCACGAGCGCGAATCGCTCAAGGCCGCGGCCCGGGAGGTCCTCGTCGTCGAGCCGGTCCGCCTGCTGGCCCGCTTCGTCGAGCTGTACACCCGTCCCTGACCAGTCGAGGCCTCGGGCGGTGAGGCGCTCGCCCTTCTGCGGTCGGCAGACCGGGTATGGCAGCGACGGAGTGGAAGCGCTCTCACATCCATTTGGAACGTCTCTTCCTGCCTCTTGACACGTTGTGTGACGGATGTCATGGTGTGGGCGGACTCTTTATGGAAGCGCTTCCACACCGCCCATGAAGATCTACCATCCGGCCGGGCACAGGATCCGGCGTCTCGCAGGACGGCAGGAGATCAGTGGTGTACACACCTAGAACTCGGCGAGTGCGACTCGCCACAGGGGCCTTGATGGCGCTCACTCTCGCGATGAGCGCGGCCGCGTGCGGCGGCGACTCCGGCGACGCGTCCGAGGACGGCAAGATCAAGCTGACCGTGGCGACGTTCAACGAGTTCGGCTATGAAGACCTCATCGAGGAGTACAACGCGATGCAGGACGAGGTTGTCGTGGAGCAGAAGAAGGCCGGCACGGCAAACGAGCACCAGGACAACCTCTACACCAAGTTGGCCGCCGGCTCGGGGCTCTCCGACATCGAGGCGATCGAGGTTGACTGGCTCGCCGCCCTGATGCAGGAGTCCGACGCCTTCGTCGACCTGAGTGATCCCGAGGTCGAGGGCCGATGGCTGGACTGGAAGACGGAGGCCGCCACCACCGACGACGGGGCCCTGATCGGCTACGGCACCGACATCGGGCCGGAGGGCATCTGCTACCGCTCCGACCTGTTCGAGAAGGCCGGCCTGCCGACCGACCGCGAGGAGGTCGCCAAGCTCTTCACGAGCTGGGACTCCTACTTCGACGCCGGTCGCGACTTCGTGAAGAAGGTCCCGGACGTCGCGTGGTACGACGCATCGGGAGCCACCGCCCAGGCGATGATCAACCAGGTTGAGTTCTCCTACGAGGACGCCGACAACACCGTGATCGCGGCCGACAACGCCGCGGTCAAGGACATCTTCGACACCGTCACCTCGCTGTCTGATGAGGGCCTGTCCACCAAGCTCGTGCAGTGGAGCGAGGACTGGACCGCGTCCTTCCAGGACGACGGCTTCGCCACCATGGCCTGCCCCGGCTGGATGCTCGGCGTCATCGAGGGCAACGCCGCGGGCGTCGAGGGCTGGGACATCGCCAACGTCTTCCCCGGCGGCGGCGGCAACTGGGGCGGGTCCTACCTCACGGTGCCCCAGCAGGGTGAGCACCAGGAGGAGGCGATGGCGCTGGCCAACTGGCTGACCGCCCCCGAGCAGCAGGTCAAGGCCTTCGAGGCCAAGGGCACCTTCCCGAGCCAGCCGGCTGCCCTCGAGGACCCACTCCTCACCGGCGCCACCAACGCGTTCTTCAATGACGCGCCCACCGGCCAGATCCTGGCCGAGCGCGCCGAGGCCGTGCCGTTCATCCCGCACAAGGGCCCGAAGTTCGCCGACATCAACACGGCCTTCCAGCAGGCCATCCAGCGCGTCGACGAGGGCAAGGAGTCGGCCGACGAGGCATGGGCGTCCTTCCTCGCCGACGTGGAGCGACTGGGCTGATCCCCGGACGACTGCCAGCCATGAAGCTCGATTCCGCAGCGGTGAAACCCGTCGGGGAAGCCGGTGATCCCAGCCAGGACACCGGTGCCCCGACGGGGCCGCCACCCCGGGCCAAGACCCGCCCACCCCTGACCGCCTGGGGGCTACGCCGCTCGCGGTGGGACACCAGGCTGGCGCCGTACCTCTATGTGTCCCCCTTCTTCCTGCTCTTCGCGCTCG
>NZ_JANPEO010000355.1:0-12531 GCF_031422975.1 Nocardioides sp.
GTTGACACCACCGCTCCCGCGGCACCCGTGATCACCTCCCCGGCAAACGGCTCTTCGACGACCGACACGACCCCCGTGGTCACCGGCACCGGAGAGCCAGGCGCGGCCGTGACGGTCGCGGAGGCAGGCAACCGGATCTGCAGTGCGACGGTCGCTGCCGGCGGCACCTGGAGCTGCACCTCCACCACCTCGCTCCCCCTGGGCCAGCACACCTTCACCGCGACTGCCACCGATGCGGTCGGCAACATCTCGTCGGGCGCCACGGTGACGTTCACCATCGCGGCACCGGAGAACCGGGACCGTGACGGCGACGGCCTGTCGAACACGGACGAGACCAGGATCGGTACCAACCCGGACGACCCCGACACGGACAAGGACATGCTCAGCGACGGCCAGGAGGTGACCGGGATGATCATCACCGAGCGCTTCGAGGTCTGCGGGAAGAAGGCCACGGACAAGATCCGCGTCTCCACCAACCCGCTGGTCAAGGACACCGACAAGGATGGTCTGACCGACGGACGCGAGGTCAAGGGCTACGTCATCAACCAGGTGATCTCGACCGCCCGCTCCGGCAAGACCGAGGTGATCGGCAGGACACGCTCCAACCCGTCCGCGGCCGACACCGACAAGGACGGCCTGCTGGACAACGTCGAGGTGAAGGGCTCCGCGAACAAGAAGTGGGACCGGCACAAGACCGACCCCACCAAGTGCGACACCGACCACGGTGGGGTCAGCGACGGTCGCGAGATCAAGCTCGGATCGGACCCGGCCCAGATCATGTCCGGGCCGAACGATCTGGAGACCCGCACGGGTCGTCGCGTCACCGGCTGACTCGACCTCCCACCCGCACTGGGCGTCGGACCTCGGTCCGGCGCCCAGTGCGCATTGCGTACGCCGTGACGTCTAGGGTGACGCCTCGTTGAGCAGGCTGTCGGGCAGTCACGGGGGCTGTCCGGTTTCAACTGAAGCGCAGTGCGAAGACGCTGCGTCGTCGTTGGCCGGGGGAACTGCCAGTGAGACAGGACCAATCCGATGAAGTCCACCAGCGGCATCGGTGGCCGCGGTTACGCGCGCCTTGTCCGCGCCGGCTCGGCTACTGGTTCGGCTCCTTCGCACTGATCGTCGCCGCGACGGCCTGGCATGCCTGGGTGGCCGCGTCCCAGACGTGGTATCTCGACGACTGGATGTACCTCGACCGCGTCAACACCTACAGCTTCGGCGACTACGTGCTCCAGGACTACAACGGCCACCTGATGCCGCTCCAGTTCGCGTTCACCTGGCTCGTCACCAAGGTCGCGCCGATGTCCTTCGCTGCCGCGACCGTGATCATCGCCGTGCTCTCTGCGGCCGGAGTCGCCGCATGGGCGGCCGCCTTCGCCGAGGTCTTCGGTCGCCGCCTGAGGCTGCTCCTCCCCTTGAGCGTCATCGCTCTCACGCCGCTGGTGCTCTTCTCCGCCACGTTCTGGGCCGCGGCCCTCCAGGTGTTTCCCTTTCAGGTGTTCCTGGGCCTGGCCGTCCTGTACGCCGCACGCGTGGCCCATGGCAACGAGCGTGCTCGCTGGCACCTGGCGCTGACCTACGTGCTGGCCCTCCTGTGGTGGCAGAAGGCCCTGCTCATGGTGCTGCCGATTGCGGCGGTGCTGGTCTTCTGCGCGCCTGGCCGGATCCGGCAGCACGCGAGGGCACTGCTGCCGCTGGCCGCGGCGACGATCGCCTACCTGCCGTGGTACCTCTACGTCCGTTCGCGGGTGGACGAGCAGCTACCCACCTGGGTCGTGCTGCCGGGCTCGTTCAGGGAGCGAGCCACGCAGTATGCCGATCACTCCTGGGGAGTGCTGGCCGACCTCGTGGTCCCGTCCCTGGTCGGTGGTCCCTGGGGCACCATCCCGATCGCGGAGGACCTCGACCACCACCCCCACCGACCGGCGATGCTTGCGCTCTCCGCCGTCGTCGTGCTCGCTATCGTCGTGGCGGTCCGCGTGCGCGGTCGCCGGTCCTGGGTGCCCCTGAGCCTGGGCATCACCTATCTCCTCACAGCCAGCACGCTGATCCTGTTCAGCACGAAGTACCAGTTGCTCGGCCCCGCGGCGCTGTACGAGGACCGCTACTTCGCCGACGTCGTCGTGGTGCTGATGTTCTCGTTCGCGATGCTGATCTGCCCCCCGCGCCACGAGGAGGCGTCGACCCGTCCACGGCAGCGGGGCACGATCGCCAGCTTCGCGGGTGGGGCCGGCTTGGTGGCGCTGCTCGCCTCACTGGTCACGGCCAACGTCCAGCACTGGGACCGCATCGGCCCGTCTGCGGGCCGCGACTGGGTGCGCACAGTCTCTGACGAGCTCACCACGGCAGGTCCCGTCAGCATCAGCGACAGCACGCCTCCGGACGACGTCATTCCGGCCTACTACTGGCCAGCCGAGCTCAGGACCTCGCGCATGTTCGCGTCACTGCACCCAGAGGCCCGCTTTGGCGCACCGGGTCAGCCGATCATGGTCTTCGACCGGGCCGGCCACCTCCAGCCGGGATCCGTGCAGGGGTCCATCATCAGCAAGGCGGGTCCTCAGCCGGACTGCGGCTACCTGCTGCTCGCCGGCAAGACAGTCCGCATTCCCATGACGGCGAAGCTCTTCGACTACGCCTGGGGGCTGGAGCTGACCATGTTCTCGGGAGCGGGAGGCACGCTGACGGTGACCGTGGACGGCGCCTCCCAGCAGACCGAGATCGCCAGCGGGCTCAGCAGCGCACAGTTCCAGCACGTGGGCCCGATCACCAAGGTGACCGCCCGCCTCGACGGCCCGGACGCCAGCGCGTGCGTGACGGAGGTGCGCGCCGGTGAGCTCTCGGCGCGGGTTGGATAGCCTTCAGTTCGTGCAGGACCATCTCCCGCAGTCCGTGCGAGTCGAGCGCCGCCCCGTTGATGAAGCTGAGTCCCGGCGCGCCAACGGTCAGGACTGGGACCGCTACGCCGATGAATACCAGGCCACCCACGGTGAGTTCCTCGGCAACACCGGGTTCGTCTGGGGTCCTGAGGGGCAGACCGAGGAGGACCTGGGCATCCTGGGTGTCGTCGAGGGCCGGGACACCCTCGAGGTCGGCAGCGGCGCAGGGCAGTGCTCTCGCTGGATCCGAACCCGCGGCGGACGTCCCATCGGCCTGGACCTGTCGGCTCGACAGCTCCAGCACAGTCGCCGCCTCGACGACGACTCGGGCGTGCCGGTGCCGTCCGTGCTCGGCACTGCGACACACCTGCCCTTCGCCGACCACAGCTTCGACATCGTCTTCTGCTCGTTCGGTGCCCTCCAGTTCGTGGCCGACATCGAGCGCGCAGTGTCCGAGGCCGCTCGGGTCCTACGGCCGCAGGGACGGTTCGCGTTCTCGATCACGCACCCGACCAGGTGGATGTTTCCCGACGATCCCGAGCAGGGCGGGCTCACGGCCTCGCAGTCTTACTGGGACCGGACGCCGTACGTCGAGATCGACGACGAGAGTGGTCTCGTGTCGTACGTCGAGCACCACCGCACCCTCGGTGACTGGGTCCGGCTCCTGGCCGGCCAGGGGTTCGTCATCGTCGACCTCGTCGAGCCGGAGTGGCCCGCCGACCATGCTCGGGTGTGGGGTGGCTGGTCGCGGACCCGCGGCCTGCTGACCCCAGGCACGGCCATCTTCGTGGCCGATCTCACGAACCCGACCGGCTGACTCTCCGCACACATGACAACAGGCCGGACCCCCACGGGATCCGGCCTGTCGATCAGGCGAGTGCGGAGCCGATCAGGCCTTCTCGTCCTTGCGGCTGGCGAACACGAGGAACGCGCCCGCGAGAAGGGCAAGGACGCCACCGATGAAACCGACCAGCGGCAGCGTGCCGGTGACCAGGTCGATCTGCGCCTTGTTGTCCTTGGCCTCCGAGACACCTTCAGCAACCTCGTCCTCGGTGAAGGCGAGGTTCAGGTCGAGCACCAAGGTGCCGTCATCAAGGGTGCGGGTCTCGTGCTGGGTCTGGTTGACGATCGCGCCGGTGATCGGCTCGACCCAGATGAACTTGTCCTGGCTGTAGGTGCCCTGGAGGCCTTCGACCACCTCGGCGGGGGTCTCGTCCAGCAGGATGTGGAACTTGTAGGCCGCGAGCCCGTCGAGCGTGTCGGTGCTGTCGTACTCGGCGGTGACCGGAGCCCCGACCAGACCGTCCCAGTAGGGGTAGTCCTTCTTCTCGGTGCGGAAGGGGAACTTGTTGACCAACCCCTCCTTCTCCTCGGCGCCGGCCGGGAGGTACTTGCCGTTGACGGCGAGCGCGTCGTGGCGGTCGGTGGAGAAGACGTCCGACGTGGCGCTGACGAGGCGGGCGTCCGGGTCGTCCGCGTCGACACAGTCGGGCACATCGCCCTCGTCGATGACGAGGCAGGTGGTGTTCACGAACACGATGACGTTGTCGTCAGAGCGCTTCGAGTCGGCCTTGGTGATGCTCGTGGCCTTCACGTCGATGGCCTCGGTCTCCCCGGTCGCGGGGTTGAGCTTGTCGGCATTGCCGCTGAGGCTCGTCGTGCTGTCGACGTCGAGCGGCGTCCGCTCGACCTGCCCGGGGGCCCAGACGGTGGCCAACAGGCCCGTCACCAACAAGAACGCGCCCAAGCCGAGCAGTACCCAGCCAATGATCTTGCGCACTACGAGGTCCCTCCCAGGAATCAATAAGTCGCCGAAGGCTACCAGCAGGTAGGCCTTGTGGGCACCCATATCGCCGAGCCGTTTGACGCGCGCCGAACAGCGATCCAGACGGTCATCCGACAGCGCCCGGACCGGTCGTTCTCGCTGTGGCATGATTCGCGCCCGGAGGAGGCACCGTGCAACCGAAGGGGCAACCCACCCGCGCCCGGCGGTTCCCGGGCCCGCTCGCCGTCGAGCATCTCGTGCCGGTGTCGCTGACACTGGTCGCCGCACACCTGCTCTTTCGTGCCTGGGCGCTGTCGGAGAACTGGTTCTTCTACGACGACTACTACCTGATCCAGGACGGGTCGTCGCCGTCGGCGCTGTCCCACCTCTTCGACCCCTACAACGGTCACCTGATGCCCGGAGCGCGGGTCATCGCCTGGGCGCTGGCCGGCAACGGCGGACTGAACTGGACCCTCGCGGGCGCCGTCACGCTGCTGATCCAGGCGGCCGCTGCCGGTGGGGCCCTGTGGATGCTGCTCACACTGTTCGGACGGCGGTGGGGCATCATCGTCCCGCTCGTCCTCTATCTCACGAGCGCGTTCACGATGCCGTCGATGATCTGGTGGTCGGTGGCCATCACCGCCCTACCGACCCAGGTCGCGTTCTTCTGGAGCGTCGGGTGCTTCGTTCGCTACCTGCGCACCCACCAGTGGTCGTGGCTGGGGTATTGCATCGGAGCCGTCTCCTTCGGGCTTGCCTTCGACGTGCGCGGGATCCTGGTGGTCCCGGTGCTGGTGTTCCTTGCCCTCGCCTACTTCGCGGGCGGCAACCTCGTGCGCCGCGTCGCCTCGTTGGGTCGCATCTGGCCAGCCGTGGCGATCGGCGGCGGCATCTCGCTCGCCTACGTCGCGGCCTACCGCATCCACGTGCCGCAACCGTTCAACGAGAGCAGTTGGCGCATCCTGCGCGAGATGGCCGACAACATGGTGCTCACCGCCTTTCCCACGGCCCTGGTCGGTGGCCCCTGGCAGTGGGAGGACACCCTTCTCATCGCGAACCCCCCGCAGTGGGCGGTGGGGTTGTCATGGGTGGCTGTCCTCGGCGTACCCGTCCACGCGTTCCTGCGTCGCAGGCGGACGCTGCGCGCCTGGGTGCCGACGGTGTTCTTGCTGCTCACGATCCTGGCGCTGGTCTCGCTTTCCCGCGCCCCGGCCCTCGGTGCTGAGCTGGGTCTGGACTACCGATTCTTCGCCGAGGTCTCGTGCGCGGCCGTCCTCGGGTGCGGACTTGCCTTCATGGAGCTCGAGGGGGCCACCGAGTCCAGCGCAGCGCGCCCCGCGCCGTTGCTGGCCCTCGCTCCCCCCCCGTGGCTGCTGGCAGGACTCGCCGTCGCGGTCACTGCTTCAGGGATCTACAGCGGCGTGGACTACACGATGAAGTTCCACGCCAAGAACGACAGCCACGCCTACTTCGACACGGCCGTCGCGGACATCGAACGTGTCGGCAACATCGATCTGGTCGACCAAGCGTTGCCGCCGGCAGTGATGGACCTGCTGTTCCACCCGCGCAACACGACCGGTCGGCTGCTGCCGATGATGACCGATCATGCGCGCTTCCCCCAGTCGGCGCCCACCCTGAGCATGCTTGACGACGGGGGCCACCTCCGCAGCGTCAATGTGGGCAGCGGCGTGGTCTCCAGGGATGGCCGCGACCGGGGCTGCGGTTGGCGCGTCACCGACAAGAACCGCACCATCCCCCTCACCGCTGCCGCGTTCGAGTTCAGCTGGTGGCTGCGCATCGGCTACCTCTCCAGCGCTGACTCGCCGGTCCGCATCAGCGCCGGCACGGCGACGATCGACACCATGGTGATGACCGGCCTCAACGATCTCTTCATCCACGTCGACGCCGGCTTCGACAACATCCGCTTCAGCGGGCTCGCCTCCGACACCACCCTGTGCGTCGACCGGATCGTGGTCGGCCAGCCGGAGCCGGGAGAGCCCCGATGACCTCTCACGACCCGACGCCCGGTCTGGAACTGCGTCCGTCGTTCCCAGTCCTCGACACCCTGCGCGCCGTCGGGGCGCTGGCCGTGCTCACCACGCACGCCACCTTCCAGGGTGGCGAATACCTGCGCAACGGGGTGGTCGGCACGATGTTCGCGCGCCTCGACATCGGCGTGGCGATCTTCTTCGTGCTGTCGGGTTTCCTGCTCTCGCGTCCCTACCTAGCGACCGCGGCCGCGCACACCTCGGCGCCCGGTGCCCGGCGCTACTACACCAAGCGTTTCTGGCGGATCGCCCCGCTGTACGTCGTCACCGTGGTCCTCGCCCTGCTGGTGATCTCGGAGAACGAGGGCACGAGCGTGCGGCGATGGTTCGCCACCCTGACCCTGACCGGCCCCTACGTGGACAAGCGACTTCCTCAGGGGCTTACCCAGATGTGGAGTTTGAGCGCGGAGGTCGCGTTCTACGTCGTGCTGCCGATCCTGATGTGGCTCGCGCTCCGTCATCGCCGCTTCGCGCCGTGGCGCGTGTGGGCTTTGATCGCGGGCATGGTCATCACCACTGTCGTCTGGGTCCTCTTCGTCAGTGACCGGTTGGAGGACGCCACCCAGGGCACTCCTGGCCTGTGGCTGCCGGCCTTCGCCAGCTGGTTCGCAGCCGGCATCGCCCTGGCACTCCTGCACGTCCAGTTCCAGCTCGGGCAGCTCCCCCGAGGCGCTCGCTGGGTGGTCGCGCTGAGCCGCCAGCCGGGAGTCTGCTGGACGCTGATCGCCGGGCTCTTCCTGATGGCGGCCACGCCACTCGCTGGCCCGGTGATGTTCCAGGTCGGCACGCACGGCCAGATCCTCACCAAGCAGTTCCTGTATGCCGCCGTCGGGACGCTCATGGTCGTCACCGGCATCTTCGGAGCGGGCGGCGCCTACGCGCGGATCATGTCCAGCCGGCTGTTGCGGCACGCAGGACACATCTCCTACGGCATCTTCTGCATACACCTCGTGATGCTGAGCCTGGTCTACCGCTTCACGGGCTTCGAGGTCTTCCAGGGCGACACCCTGCCGATCTGGGCGATGGCGCTGGTCCTGTCCATCGTCGCCTCCGAGTTCCTCTACCGCGTGGTGGAACTTCCCGGCGTCCGCTTCGGCCACCGCGGTGCCCCGAAGTCGGCCGCGACCCAGCCGGCGGCGACGCAGCATGCCGCAAGCACCAACAACTGAGGCCAGCCCAGGTGTCCTGCCCAGCCCGAGCCTGACCCCCACGGTCGGACGAAGTAGGCGCCACCGACCGGGATCAACAACACCGCTGCCCAAGCGCCACCGAACGCGGGTGCACGGCGGAACAGCAACAGACCGGCCCCCAGAGCGACGGTGGAGGTCACGAGCCCGGCCGGACCGGCCAACAGGGCCCCGGCCCCGAGCACGCTCAGGCCGAGCCACCCCCCCGAGGCGCGGCGGGGTCCGATCGCGGGCGGCTCCCCGGCAGCACGCCCGGGTCGCCGGAGCGATACGACGATCAGCGTGAGAACACCTACGAGGCCGAGGGCGAGGGCGAGGCGATACATGAGGTCGGGTCCGAACCTGGCTTCGACCGGCTGGTCGCTCCTCGTTGTCCACCCCTGGCGCCAGCCGTCGAAGACGACCGGAGTCAGCTCAGCCCCAGACTGTTCGGCGTCCCAGCCCTCATTGACGTTCATGTGGGTGACGAGCGGACCGGCGTCAGTGGGCTCCGCGTCGATCGTCACCGGGGACGGCTGTCGTGCGACGACACTGCCCGCGTCCGCGGTTGCCGAGGCGCCCAGCACGACGGAGTCGGCCACGAAGGCATCGCTCGCGAGGACCGCGACGGCGTTCGCGCCGCTCTTGAGGGCGACCGTGGGGCTGCCGCACGGCACGGCCTCGGCTCCCGCGCCGGCGAACATGTCCGCAGGCGTGCCGACGACCCTGGTCGGGATCGACGCGCCGTTGACCTCGAGCCTCGGCCCGGTCCCGCAAGCGGTGTTGATCGCGGTCGTCGGCAGGGCCACGGGGATGTAGGGAAGTCCCGTGAGCACGAGCTCGGAGATGCCCACGGGCACCAGCCGAGTCGACCCGTCGAAGCGGATGTCGCTGGCCGGCTCCGCATCGATCACGTGCACGGTCAGGTGGTTGGTGCGGATGGGTGAGAACCGCGCGGAGCCCGAGTCGTTGAGCTCGACGAACTTCGACCCGCCGCGCCAGAGCAGTCGGACGGACTGCGGTGCGCGCGCCGCCGTCTCCTGGGCCACGTTGAGGGCGATGCCGGAGATCGTCCGCTTGCCGAGCCAGTCGAAGTCCAGCTCCGGCTCGATCTCGCCCAGGCTGGAGGTCCAGGTGGTGTGCGGATCGCCGTCGATGGCGGCGACCGGGCCGCTGCGCTGGTCGACGTTGCCGACACTGGAGGCGATGACGGAGACCGCCTGGCTGGTCAGGGCGATCCGGTCGAAGGCCCGCCCCGGTCGGGCACTGACGCGGATGCTCACCGGCCACTCGGTCGCGTCGGGCAGCGTGAAGGCACGATGGAAGTCGGTGCGCTCCTCGGGAGTGGAGGCCTGACCCTGCAGGCAGCGCACGTCCGTCTCGACCACGGCGCATCCGTTGCGTGCATCCATCAGGCGGCGCAGCACCACGAGGTCGGGCGCGACGCCGTCGGGCAGGTCGGGCAGCACGAGCTCGCGGGTGACATCGATCCGGTCAGAGACGATCTCGGTGATCGCGAGCCGGTTGTCGGGGCGACCCGAGAGGTCCTCGATCCGCAACCGCTTCGTCGTCCCGGGCACGGCGACGCGGCGGGTGTCGTTGGGCCGGAAGCCGAGCGGCGGACTCTCCCAGTCGTCGGTGACGACCCGGAGCTCTTCGTTGCCGTCGTCGGTCACGGTGATCGAGACCTGGCCCAGCGCGACCGGCGTCTCGAACTCCACCTGCCACCACCGGCCGCCCTCGGTCACGGCTCCCGCCGACCATGCGGTCGAGGGGTCGCCGTCCAGTGCGGCGTACGGCAACTCCCCGGGCTGTACGGCGCCGTAGGCGTTGGCGTCCGACTGCGAGCTCGAGGCGGTGACAGACGCGGCCCCGTGGATCCGGGCGGACGTGGACCAGCGGTCGGCATCGGGCAACAGGTAGTCCCGGGCGAACTTGGAGAAGTTGCCGGCTTCGGACGCGGAGCGCGTCGCGGACGACGAATCGTGCAGCCGGCCGAAGTTGCGCTCGACATTGCGCAGCCCGTCGGTGAGGATCACGCTCGTCCCAGGTTCCGGCTCCGGCTGATCGGCGGCCAGTTGCACGGGGGCGTCACCGAGCACGCCCAGGTCCGCGAGGTCGAGCAGGTCTTCGGGGCCGCCGACCACGACGACGTTCCTGCTGGTGGTCTCGGCCGGCGACGGGGTCGGGGTGACGGCGAAGATCTCGATGGCGGCGTACTCGCTCTGCCAACCGCCGTTGACCATCGCCTTGCCGAGCTCACCCTCGATGCGGGCCGCACCGCCGACGTTGGGCCCGAACTCCGCCACGAGTGCAAGGCCCGGGCTGTCGTCGATGGCTTGGTGGACGAGCACCGGATCGGGGATGTCGGGACCGCGCGAGAGGTCGTTGCGCATCACCAGATGGCTGACGCCCGCGCGACGCAGATAGGCAGTCAGGCCCGGGCTGCCGCGGCCCTGCGCCAACCGAGTCTCGATCGCGTCGAGCATCCGGATGTTGCCGGCTGGGGCCAACGGGACGGCGTTGCGCACGGCCCACGGCGTGGTGGCGAGCGCCTGGAAGGGTTCGTCTCGAGGCGATCCCCACACGTAGGAGCCGAAGCTGGAGCCGGGAACCAGGAGGGCGACACCCGGATCGTCCTCGTCGCCCAGCCACTGCGCCGCCTCGTACCAGTAGCCAGGCACGTCCGAGTAGGCGGCGGCCGGTGCCACGCGACCGACCACCATCGGCAGGGCCGCGCCGATCACGGCCACCACGGCGATGGTCACCCACGTCCGGAAGTTGATCCGGTCCCCGCGCGAGGCAGTTCCGTCGACCCGGGCCGCGGCGAGGCGCTCGGTGATCTCGCTGACGCAGAACGCCAGCCCGATGACGAGGGGCAACCGGATGACCGGGTCGAACTTGTGCACATTGCGCAGCGGCGCCAGTGGCCCGTCGAGCAGGTCCTGGAGCTGCGGTGCGAACCACCCCTCGACCGCCCCCTGGTGTCCCATGGTCACCAGGAAGACCCCGACGCCCACACCGCTGAGCAGGAATCCGCGGTGGGGATTGCGACGCAAGGACAGGCCGATGAGGCCGAGCATCAACAGGACCACGCTGTTCATCACCAGGTAGGGCTGCCGGATGAGGTCGTTGCCGGCTCGTGAGGCGCTGTCCACGAACGGCACCCAGTTGGAGGTGCCCCGGAGTGCGTCGAACAGGGACGTGGGGAAGGTCGTGTTGGCCGCCGCCTCGATGTAGTCCAGGAACGGCGGGCTGTAGGCGCCCAGCACGAACAGCGGGATCAGCCACCACAAGGTCCCGAGGGCGGTGAAGAACGGCCACCACACCATCATCGAGCGACGGCGGGGTCCGGCTGCGCGCGTCAGCAACCACAGGGCCCCCAGTGGCAGGACCGCCGAGGTGGCGGCCGCATTGACGCCACCGACCATGGCGACGGCCAGGGCGGACAGGGCCGCCGCCCGCCGGGGCGAGCCGCGTTCGGCGCCGATGATCAGCGGCAGCAGCACCCACGGGGCCAGTGCGCTGGGCCACGCCTCGATGGAGATCGGTCCCAGCACGGTGAGCATCCGCGGCGAGAGGGCGTAGGCGAAGCCGGCGAGCAGGCAGGCGAGATCGGACCGGACGCCGAGTCGGCGGCTCACGACCGCGGCGCCGACGAAGGCCACCACCATCACGAGGGCGACCCACAGCCTCTGGACCACCCATTCGGGAAGCCCGAGCAGGTCGCCGATGACGAAGAATGGACCCATCGGCCACAGGTAGCCGTAGGCCTGGTTCTGGAGCTGCCCGAAGGCGCCTTCGGCGTCCCAGAAGTGGCCCGCCCGGGCGAGGAAGTCGATCGGGGCGATGGCGAGATCGAGCTTGGTGTCGGGGACGAGCAGACCCGGCGACTGCGTCATCGCCAGGCCGAGCAGGATGGCGCAGCCGGCGAGGAGTCGCCATCGGAGCTTGGTGGTGGTCTCGCCGGTCACCGTTTGCGCAGGACCAGGACGAGGTTCCACGTCACCACCTCCCGGACGAGAGGCACCCGCAACAGCCACCTGCTCCACCACGGGTTGTAGCGCGGGATCAGGTGCACGACGTCGGCGACCTGCTGGTCTCGGGCCCACCGAAGACCGTCCGCGACCGTGACGGCGAACAGCGATTCGCCGTACTTGTTCTTGGGCTCGTGACCCTGCGTCCTCGTGTAGCGGCGACGCGCGCGTCGACCCCCGAGGAAGTGCCACGGTGACGTCTCGTGCCCGCCCCACGGGCCGTACCACGTCGTGTAGCTGATGAAGGTGAGCCCGCCGGGCTTGGTGACGCGCACCATCTCGCTCGCCATCCGCCACGGGTCGGGCACGTGCTCGAGCACGTTGGAGGAGTAGCAGACGTCGACCGCGCCGTCGCGGAAGGGGAGGTCCATCCCGCTGCCGATGACCGTCCCGGCCCCGATGTGGCCGGTGCCGGCGAGCTCGCCGACGTCGGAGTCGAGGGAGAAGTACGTCGCGCCGGCGTCGTTGAAGGCGTCGCGGAAGTAGCCGGGGCCGCCACCGACGTCGAGGAGGGTGGCGTTGGCCAGGTCGGCGTACTCGCCCACCTGGGCTGCGGAGTCCTGTGCGAGCGCCGTGTAGAAGCGGGCCGGGTCGGGCTGCTCGTAGCGGAACTCGTTGAAGAGGAACAGCGAACGACGC
>NZ_JANPEO010000356.1:0-1771 GCF_031422975.1 Nocardioides sp.
CGGTCTTCTCGAGCCGATCCGCAAGGCCTTCGCCAAGGCCAACGGCGTGAAGCCCGCGCTGTTCAGCTCCAACTCCGAGGGTGCCTGCCCGACGTGCAACGGCGCGGGCGTGATCTTCACCGAACTGGGCGTGATGGCGACGTTCGAGTCGCCGTGCGAGGAGTGCGAGGGCCGGCGCTTCCAGGCGGCCGTGCTGGAGCTCACCTTCGGCGGCAAGAACATCGCGGAGGTGTTGGCCATGTCCGTCACCGAGGCCGGCGCGTTCTTCGCCGACGGCGAGGCCAAGACCCCGGCGGCGCACAAGGTCCTGGACAGGCTCAAGGACGTCGGCCTGGGCTACCTCAGCCTCGGTCAGCCGCTCACCACGCTGTCCGGCGGTGAGCGTCAGCGACTCAAGCTGGCCACCCAGATGGCCGAGAAGGGCGACATCTACATCCTCGACGAGCCCACGACCGGTCTGCACCTGGCCGACGTGGCGAACCTGCTCGGGCTGCTGGACCGGCTCGTCGACTCCGGCAAGTCGGTGATCGTGATCGAGCACCACCAGGCCGTGATGGCGCACGGCGACTGGATCATCGACCTCGGCCCCGGAGCCGGCCACGACGGCGGCAGCATCGTCTTCGAGGGAACGCCTGCCGAGCTCGTCGCGGCACGGTCGACGCTGACGGGTGAGCACCTGGCGGCGTACGTCGGGAGTGAGGGCGGCTGACCGGCCGCTGGGTGGCACCGCGATGATGGGCGAGTGTTCCACCGCCATCCGTTCCTGAGCCTGCTCACCTTCGCCTACCTCGGCTTCGTGGGCCTGGTGACCCTCACCCCGGCGTCCGCGATGCCCAGCTACTCGGCACTGGCCGCGCGGGTGCTGGCCCGGCTGGAGCGCTATCGCGACCTCGACCAGGTCACGACGCGGCTCAGCGTGGACCGAGTGGAGTTCCTGGCCAACGTCGGCCTGTTCGTGCCGGTGGGCGTCTTCGTGCTGTTGTTGTTCGGCACCCGGCTGTGGTGGGTGGCCGTGGCGGGCAGCGTCGCCCTCACCTCGGCGATCGAGACCACCCAGCGGTCCATCCCGGGCCGGGTCTCGGACCCGCGCGACGTCATGGCCAACTCGGTCGGAGCCGTGATCGGTGTCGTGCTCGCCGTGGTCCTGACCCTGCCGGGCACCCTGCGCCGTCGACGGTGAGGCGAGCGGTGGCCGAGGCAGCCGCACCCCGCAGTCGACTTCATGCCCGAACCGCCGATAACTGACATTATGTCAATAGTCGCCCGGCCGCCCCTCCCCGAGGTATCCGCTGGCCGACCCAGGCGTGTGTGACGTTCAGGAGACAGGTCCCCTCTCCCATGAAGTTGTCAGCAGTCTTCACGCAGGTGTCCGGGCGCTTTGACGGACGCGGCGACCCGTGCCTACCATCTCCGTATGACGATGACAAAGGGATTGGGCGTTGACACCACGATGGGACCTGTCGACGGGCTGACGGCGGCGGCGTGCCTGTTCCACGGTTTCGCCGACCCGTCCCGCATCGCCCTGCTGCGTCACCTCGCGCTCGGCGAACACCGCGTCGTGGACCTGACCGCGCATCTGGGCCTGGCTCAGTCGACCGTGTCGAAGCACTTGCAGTGTCTGCGGGACTGCGGGCTGGTCACTGCTCGCCCGCAGGGTCGGGCAACCGTCTACTCGCTGAACCACGCCGACGCGCTCATGGACCTGTGGACAGCAGCCGAGCGGCTCCTCGAGGCCACCGGCGACGCCGTGACGCTGTGCCCCAACTACGGC
>NZ_JANPEO010000357.1:0-10210 GCF_031422975.1 Nocardioides sp.
TGGAGCGGTTGCCCTTGGCGAGCATCACCTTGGACCCACCAGCGGCCTGGAACTGCTCGACGTAGGAATCCATCCGACCGGCCGTCGTCGGGCCGAACGAGCCCGACGCCATCCCGGCGGGCGTCTCGGCCGGGCCTGCGTAGTAGACCGGGTGGTCGCGGAGGTAGGCCGGCATCTCCTCGCCCGCGTCGAGGCGCTCCTTGATCTTCGCGTGCGCGATGTCGCGAGCGACCACGAGCGGTCCGGTGAGCGAGAGCCGCGTCTTGACCGGGTGCTTCGAGAGCTCTGCGAGGATCGAGTCCATCGGCTGGTTGAGGTCGATCTCGACGACCTCGCCCGAGGAGATCTCGTCGGAGACGCCGGCGTCGGGCATGTAGTGCGCGGGGTCGGTCTCGAGCTGCTCGAGGAAGACGCCCTCGGCGGTGATCTTGCCCAGTGCCTGCCGGTCGGCCGAGCAGGAGACGGCGATGGCGACCGGGCAGGACGCGCCGTGGCGAGGGAGTCGGACGACCCGGACGTCGTGGCAGAAGTACTTCCCGCCGAACTGCGCCCCGATCCCGAAGGACTGCGTCAGCTTGAAGACCTCCTCCTCGAGCTCGAGGTCGCGGAAGCCGTGGGCATCCATCGAGCCTTCGGTGGGCAGGTTGTCGAGGTAGTGCGCGGAGGCGTACTTAGCGGTCTTCAGCGCGAACTCCGCGCTCGTCCCGCCGATGACGACGGCCAGGTGGTAGGGCGGACACGCGGCCGTCCCGAGCGCGCGGATCTTCTCGTCGAGGTAGGTCAGCAACCGCTCGGGGTTGAGGATCGCCTTGGTCTCCTGGAACAGGAACGACTTGTTGGCCGAGCCGCCGCCCTTGGCCATGAAGAGGAACTTGTACTCCGGGCCCTTCGGACCCTGGACGGTCGAGTAGATCTCGATCTGCGCCGGCAGGTTGGTGCCGGTGTTCTTCTCCTCGAACGTCGTCAACGGCGCCAGCTGGGAGTAGCGCAGGTTGAGCTTGGTGTAGGCGTCGTACACGCCCTTCGAGATCGCCTCGCCGTCGTCGGCGCCGGTCAGCACGCCCTCGGACTTCTTGCCCATCACGATCGCGGTGCCGGTGTCCTGGCACATCGGCAGCACGCCGCCGGCGGAGATGTTGACGTTCTTGAGCAGGTCGAGCGCGACGAAGCGGTCGTTCCCGCTGGCCTCCGGGTCGTCGATGATCTTGCGCAGCTGCGCGAGGTGCGCGGGCCGCAGGTAGTGGCTGATGTCGTGCATCGCCTCCGCGGTCAGCCGCTGGATCGCCTCGGGGGTGACCTTGAGGAACGTCTGGCTCTGCCCATCCTCCGTGGCCACCTCGATCGTGGACACGCCCTCGGTGGTGATCAGCCTGTACGGCGTCTCGTCGGCGCCCGTCGGGAGGAGGTCGGAATACCTGAACTCAGCTTCGCTCACGAGGGCTGAGGCTACCCCCGCCCGTCCCGCTCGGCCGAGCCCGTCCCGCCGCTGTCCCGGTGCGCGAACGGGGAGGACCTGAAGGCAAGTCGGGCAGCGACTTTTCGTCACCGTCGGCGCCCACGCCCCTACGCTGGGGGCATGGGTGAGCTGGAGGGGCACGATCCGACCCGCATGCGCATCTCCGATGCCGATCGGCACAAGGTCGCCGAGGTGCTGCGCGAGGCGGCGGGTCAGGGTCGCCTCGACCTGGACGAGCTCGACGAGCGGCTCGAGGCGACCTTCAACGCCAAGACGTACGCCGACCTGGTGCCGATCACCATCGACCTGCACCCGGCCACGTCGGCGGCCATCACCCCTGTTCATCGCTCGGCCGCCGGTCTGCCCGCCGTGCCCGGCCATGCCAGCTCGATCTCGATCATGGGCGAGTGCAAGCGGCGCGGGGTCTGGCAGGTGCCTGAGCACCATGCCGCCTTCGCCCTGATGGGCAGTGTGCTCCTGGACCTGCGGTTGGCCAGCCTTACCAGCCAGGACACGACCATCAACGCCAGCGCGATCATGGGTGAGGTGAAGGTGCTCGTCCCGGCCCACTTCAACGTGATCGTCGACGGCACGCCGATCATGGGTGACTACGGGCAGGGCAGGGACAAGGTGCCGGCCGAGATCGGTCCGGACTCCCCGACGATCCGGGTCAGGGGCATCGCCCTGATGGGCAGTGTCAACGTGACCCGGCTGCCACCACCCGGGACACCGAAGAAGATCCTCGGCACCTACTGAGACGTCGGGTTCCGGCTAGTCCGCCACCTGCTCGACGTGCACGAGCGTGATCGTCTCCGCGCGCCGGCGGGGGATCCAGTAGCCCCGAGTGGCCAGCACCGCGCCCAGCACGGGTGTCCCGCCCGTCGGGCCGTGCTCGGACAGCGCAACCGAACGGCTCACCGCGGCGGTGTCCACCGGGCCGCTCCACGTCAGTCGGTACGTCGCGTCGGGCACCAGCCCCGGGACCCGGACGATGATCCCTCGATTGGACGCCGACTCGTCGAGCTGGACGTGCGCCAGCAGCGCCTCGCCGCCGTCCTGGGCGACGACCCCGTGCAGCAGGACGGCCGGGTCGGGGCTCTCGGGACGCACCGTGCGTCCCGAGTGCAGCAGCGGCCGAAGGCGTTTGTGCAGGTCCACCCACGCGGTGAGCGCGACCAGCTCGTCCTCGCTGGCGGTGCTGAGGTCCCACTCGACGCCGAAGGCGCCGAAGAGGGCCGTGCCGGCCCGGAAGTCGAGCGGGAGCGTACGTCCCGTCTGATGGGCAACGGGCGCGCTGATGTGGGCGCCGAGGTATTCCGGTGCGACGAGCTGCGCCGTCCACCGCTGGATGTGCTGGCGCGCGAGTGCGTCGGTCATGTCGGAGGTCCACACCCGCTGGGTGCGCTCCAGGACACCGAGGTCGATCCGGCCGCCGCCCGACGCGCACGACTCCCAGTCGATGCTCGGGTGCAGCTCGCGCAGCGAGTCGAGCAGGCGGTAGAAGGCCAGCGTCTGCTCACGCACGGCCGAGCCTCCGCCGCGGACGGCCGAGCCCGCCTCGAGCAGCTCGCGGTTGTGGTCCCACTTGACGTAGTCGACCGGGCACGAGGACAACACGGCGTGCACCTGGTCGTGGACGTGCTGCCACACCTCCGGGCGGGTGAGGTCGAGCACCAGTTGGTTGCGGTTCAGCTGGGGCACCCGCGCCCCGGTGGAGAGGATCCAGTCGGGGTGGGTGCGATAGAGCTCGGAGTCGGGGTTGACCATCTCGGGCTCGAACCAGAGACCGAACTGCATGCCGAGTGAGTGGACGTGGTCGGCCAGCGGAGTCAGGCCGTCGGGCCAGACGTCGGCGTCGATCCACCAGTCGCCGAGCCCGGCGGTGTCGTCGCGGCGCCCGTGGAACCAGCCGTCGTCGAGGACGAAGCGCTCGATGCCCACGCGGGCGGCCCGCTCGGCGATCGAGCGCAGCCTCGCCTGGTCGTGGTCGAAGTAGACCGCCTCCCACACGTTCAGCACGACCGGCTGGATCCCGGGGTGCGCGGCCAGCGACCGCTCATAGGTGTGGAACGCGGCGGCCAGGCCGTCAAGCCCCTCCTCGGACGCGCCGAGGACGATCCACGGCGTGCGATAGCTCTCCCCCTGACCGAGGACGACCTCGCCCGGCTGGAAGAGCTCGCCGCCGCCCAGGGTCGTGCCCAGGTCGGGGGAGCGCTCCACCCGCAGGGTGCTGTTGCCGCTCCACGCGACGTGCACCCCGAGCACGGTGCCGGTGCGGGTGCTGAAGCCCGGAGTGCCGAGCACCATCAGCGTGGCGCCGCTCAGACCCGGCCGTCCCTCGCGACCCTCGCGCAACCACAGACCGTCGGTGACCTGGTGCCGCTGGGGCGTGCGCTCGCCCTCGTGCCGACCGGTGAAGTCCAGCAGCTCTGTGTGGTCGTCGGGAGCGGGCAACACGACCTCGAGGCCCTCGACGACGTAGCTGCCGTCCGCCGTGTTCGTCACCGTGTGCCGGCCGCGGAGCAGGCCCCCGGCCAGGACCTCGATCTCCGTCTCGAGGGTGAGGCCGGCGGCGGTGTCGACCGCGGCGATGCGCAGGTACGCCTGCTCCGTCTCGAGCTCCGAGCGCTCGAAGCGGGTGGACCAGGCGGCATCGGCGACGGGTGCGGCGTCCCCGCTTCTCGTACGCATCCGATGCCCGCGCAGATGTGGCCGCGTGAACAACTCGTGGGCGTGCTCGCCCAGGAGTGGGACCCCCGGGCCGCGGAACAGCGACGGGTAGCCGCTGGGACCGCCGGTGCCCGGCGCGACGATCCCCGTCCACAGCACACGAGGAAGGAAGTGGTCCGTGAGGTCGAGCTCCAGGCTCAGCTGCGGGCAGGGGAAGGGAACGGTGGCAGGGAAGAGCATGGAGACGATCCTCGTCGTTGGCACTGGGTGGAACCACAGGCGGGTACGCCGCCCGGCGAACACCAGCCGGGCGGCGTACCTCTTCTCAGCCCTTGACGGCGCCGGCGGTCAGCCCGCGCACGAAGAACCTCTGCAGCGACAAGAAGACGAGGATCGGCACGAGCATCGAGAACATGCCCGATGCGGTCACGAGCTCCTGGTTCTGGCCCTGCTGGCCGAGCAGTTGCGAGATCGAGACGGTCATGGGCGCCTTGTCACCAGGTCCCAGGAGCACCAGGGCGACGAGCAGGTCGTTCCAGACCCAGAGGAACTGGAAGATCGCGAACGACGCGAGCACCGGCACCGACATCGGCAGCACCAGTCGGAAGAACGTCTGGAAGTGACTGGCGCCGTCGATCTTGGCCGACTCGATCACGGTGAGGGGCAGGGTCGCCATGTAGTTGCGGATCATGAAGATCGCCAACGACATGCCGAAGCCGACGTGGAAGAGCCACACGGCCGGGAAGGTGCCACCCATGCCGAGGTCACGGTAGATCCGCAGCACCGGCACGAAGGACACGAAGTTGGGGACCACCAGCATGCCGACGATGACGACGAAGAGGATGTCGCGTCCCGGGAACTTCATGAAGGTGAAGGCGTACGCCGCGAACGCGGCGACCAGGATCGGGATGAACGTCGCCGGCAGGGCGATCGCCATGCTGTTGACGAACCCCTCGCCCAGGTTGGTGCCCTGGACGGCCTTCTGGTAGTTGTCGAAGGACAGGTCCCCGAAACCCGATGGCTTGAGGAACAGATCCCACCAACCGCTGCTGGCCGCGTCGTCGCGCGAGCGGAAGGACGTGAGCAGGATGCCGAGCGTGGGCAGGACCCACAACATCACCACCAGGGTCAGAGCGGCATAGGTGAACCAGCCGGCCTTGCCGGGGTTGCCTTCCTTGCCGGCCTTCTGGTTTGCGTTGAGCGGGGTCTTCGCGGGGGCGGCAGTGGTGGTCATCGTGCGGCCTCCTCGGCCCGGAAGTTACGCACCTGGTAGATCATGATCGGGATGATCGCGAGCATGAGCATCACGACGATGGCGGCGGCAGCGCCCTGGTTGTTGTTGTTGAAGAACTGCAGGTAGAACTCGTTGCCGATCACGTTGGTGTTGAAGTTGCCGTTGGTCATCACGAAGACGATGTCGAAGACCTTCATGACCCCGATGAGCACGGTGATGAAGACAGTGATGATGGTGCCCTTGATCTGCGGCAGCACGACGCGGAAGTAGACCTGGCGTTCGCCTGCACCGTCGATGCGGGCGGCCTCGAGGGTGTCACCGGGGACGCCCTTGACGGCCGCGGAGAGCAGCACCATCGCGAACCCGACGTTCATCCACAACAGCATGACCATCAGCAGGAAGCTGTTGAAGTGGAGGGTGTTCTCCTGCAGCCACGCCACGGGGCCCTGGCCGAAGGCGTCCAGGATGCCGTTGAGGAGGCCCACCTGCGGCCGACCCGGTGGGCGGTAGTCGTAGACCAGGCCCCACACCACGGCAGCACCCACCATGCTGATCGCCATCGGCATGAAGATCAGCGTCTTGACCGCGCTCTCGCTTCGCTTGGAGAGCCGGTCCGCGAGCACGGCGATGAGCAGTCCGAGGACGACCACCGCGGCTGGCACGAACGCGATCCAGAGCAGGGTGTTGAACAACGTCTGCCGGAAGGCCTCGCTGCCGAGGAGGTCCTTGTAGTTCTGCAGGCCCACCCAGTCCTCCGTGGGGAACCCGACCTTGGTCTTGAAGCTGTAGACGATCGTCTGGATCGCCGGGTAGATCACGAAGATCGTGATCGCGGCATAGGCGGGGAGGATGTAGAACCAGGGCTTGAGCCGCTCCTCGATCGGGTCGGGCAGCAGCTCCGAGATCTTGTTCAGGACCCAGTAGAGGGCAAGGGCCGCGCCCACGCCCGCCAGGACCGTCACGAGCGCGATGATTGTCTTCTCAAGCATGGTCGGACAGCCTTCCGGGAGAGGGAAGCCCACGGTGCCTGCGGAGCCCCGTCACCAGGGCTCCGCAGGCACGCCGTGAGCTTGGTGGATCAGCTGGCAGGCCAGCTGGCGTCGATGTTGGTGAGGGCCTTGTCGAGGTCCTCGTCACCATTGAGCCAGGCGGTCATCTCCTTCCAGAAGGAGCCGGCGCCGACCTCGGCGGGCATCGAGTCCGACCCGTCGAAGAGGAAGGCTGTGGAGTCGTAGGCCACCTTCGCGATCGTCCTCGTGGTGTCGCTCGGGTAGAGCGAGGCGTCGAAGTCGGTGTGCGGGGAGATGAACGACGACACAGGAGCCGCCTCGTTGCCGATGTCGGTCTCGGCCAGCAGGTTCATCGCCGTCTTGGCGTCCTCGGACTCGCTCATCAGCACCGCCAGGTCGCCACCACCGAGGACCGGGTTCTCGCCGCCGGCCTCCGCGGGCGGGAAGCCCATGACGCCGAGCTCTTCATCGAGGTTGGCGAACACCTCCTCGGGCAGGAAGTCCGGCCCGACGAAGAACGAGCCCTGCTTGAGCAACCAGCAGGCGGGTCCCTTCGCGTCGAACATCGGCTTGGCCGCCTCCGTGAAGGGGGTGGCGGTGATCGCGGTGCTGCCGCCCAGGACGTTGCCCTCGGTGAGCGCGACGTCCTCGAAGTAGCCCGCGGCCTGCTTCACGACGTCGGAGTCGAAGGGCATCTCGTGGCTGACCCACTGGTTGTAGCCGTCGACGCCGCCGTAGCGCATCACCAGGTCCTCCAGCCAGTCGGTCGCCACCCATCCGGTGGCGTCACCGGACTCCATGGTCAGGCACCACGGGGTGCCGCCGTCGGACTTGATCTGGTCGGCAAGCGCCGTCAGGTCGTCGAGCGACTCGGGTGCGGCGTAGCCGGCCTTCTCGAAGGCCTTCTTGGGGTAGAAGATCAGCGACTTCACGTTCATCGAGGTCAGCAGGCCGTAGAGCTTGCCGTCCACGGTGCCGGCATCGAGCGATCCGGGGACCATGCTGCTCTCGAGGGCGGCAGTGTCGAGCACGTCGTCGAGCGGGAAGGCAGCCCCGAGCTCGACGACCGAGGCCACGACGCCCGGCTGGGGGAGCAGGGCGATGTCGGGGGTGTCACCGGCCTGGATCTTGGTCTTGATCAGCTTGTCGATGCTGTCGACCCGCTCGATCTGGACCTCGATGCCGGCCTCGGACGCCTTGGCGTCCATCTGCTTTTGGATGCCGTCGACGACGGTCTGGTCCAGGCTCATCCAGATCGTGACCGGACCGCCGTCGCCACCGCCTCCGGAGCCGCTGTCGCTGCCGCACGAGGCGGCCGTCAGTGTGAGCGCTGTGGCGGCCAAGGTGGCCACCATCGTCCGCCTGGTTCGACGCTGGATGCGCATGGTCTTCCCTTCGTAGGTACGGCTTCTTCGATGCACGACGCGTAGTGGATCACTATCACGGAATGTGATAGAAACCACATGCTGAATCGTGTCAGCAGGATAGATGCCCCACCGGGTGGGGTGTCAAGACACAGATTGACAACGAAGCAGCACTGTCCGCGAAGCGCAAGCGCGAGGAGGTGTGGCGGTGGCAGTTCGCTCAGTGACCCTGGTGGACGTGGCCCGGCGCGCGGGCGTGTCGCGCACCACGGCCTCCTACGTCCTCAACGGTCGAGCCGAGCGCATGCGGATCGCGCCCTTGACGGTCGAGCGTGTGCGCTCCGCGGTCGCGGAGCTCGGCTACCGCCCCAACCGCAGCGCCCAGACCCTCCGCACGTCGACGACCAGCACCATCGGCGTGCTGTCCGACCACGTCGCGAGCGGCCACTACGCGAGCAGCATGCTGACGGGCGCCAGCGCTGCGGCTCGCCGTGCGGACCACTTGGTGGTGATCGGAGAGTCCGAGGGGGACGTCGACCTCGAGGCTCTGCACATCCAGGAGATGCTCGATCGTCAGGTCGACGGCATCGTCTATGCACGGCTGGTGACGTCCACCGTCATCGTGCCCGACAGCCTGCGCGACCAGCGCGTGGTGCTCTTGAACTGCGTCGACGAGCAGCGCTCCTATCCCGCCCTCCTCCCGGACGAACGAGCCGGCGCTCGCAGCGCCGTCGAGACACTGGCCGAGGCAGGCGTCGCCGGCGACGTGTGGGTCGTGGGCGATGATCCGACCCCCCACGCGCTGGCCGGTCCGCTCAGGATGGCGGGCATTCGGGAGGCACTCGACGAGCTGGGGACGCCACTGGCGGGAGTCGTCTCCTGCCCCTGGGCGGCGCGGGACGCGCACGACGCCGTGCACCACTGGCTGATGAGCGGCGTGCGGCCGGGGGCTCTGGTGTGTCTCAACGACCGGGTGGCGATGGGTGCCTACCAGGCGCTCGCGACGCACGGCCTCGACGTGCCGGGAGATGTCTCGGTGGTCTCCTTCGACGGCACCGAGCTGGCGACCTGGCTGCGGCCGCCGGTGGCCTCGGTCGAGCTGCCCTACACGGCGCTGGGCGAGCTGGCCGTCGAGGCCCTCACCGGGGCCGAGGAGCTGACACCCAGTATTCGCTGGGTGCCCATGGGCCTGGTGCCGGGCCGCTCGGTGCCGGATCGCGAGCGCCCATTCCACTGACCTCCAACCGACGCGCCCTCGATCGACGTGGCGCCCTCCAGGCCCTACTGTGACTCGGGTCACTTCACTACGGATCGTCCGGCACGTACCTGCCGGTGAAGGAGAAGACAATGGCAACAGTGACGTTCGAGAAGGCTCAGCGGTGGTATCCCGGTGCCGACGAGGCGGCAGTCCCCGGGATCGACCTGAAGATCAATGACGGCGAGTTCATGGTGCTCGTCGGTCCGTCCGGGTGCGGCAAGTCCACCACCTTGCGCATGCTCGCCGGCCTCGAAGAGGTCAACGACGGGCACATCTACATCGGGGACCGTGAGGTCACCAAGCTGCCGCCCAAGGACCGCGACATCGCGATGGTGTTCCAGAACTACGCGCTCTACCCGCACATGAGCGTCGAGGACAACATGGGCTTCGCGCTCAAGATGGCCAAGGTGCCCACGGACGAGCGCAAGAAGCGCGTTGCCGAGGCGGCCGAGATCCTCGGCCTCACCGAGTTCCTCCAGCGCAAGCCGAAGGCGCTCTCCGGCGGTCAGCGGCAGCGCGTGGCCATGGGTCGCGCCATCGTCCGGAACCCGCAGGTCTTCTGCATGGACGAGCCGCTGTCCAACCTGGACGCGAAGATGCGCGTGCAGACCCGCACCGACATCGCCCGGCTCCAGACCGACCTCGGTGTCACCACGGTCTACGTCACCCACGACCAGGTCGAGGCGATGACGATGGGTGACCGCGTCGCGGTGATGAAGCTGGGCATCCTCCAGCAGGTCGACACCCCGCTGCGGCTCTACGACAAGCCCGCCAACCTCTTCGTTGCCGGGTTCATCGGCTCGCCGCAGATGAATCTCCTCGAGGGCGTCGCCGCCGACGGGGTGGTGAGCGTGGGCGGCTACAGCGTGCCCGTCGACCCCGCGGCCGAGCGCAAGATGAACGGCCGCGTCACGGTCGGCGTGCGCCCGGAGAACTGGCGCATCGTCTCCGACGGGGAGGGCGGCCTCCCGGTCAAGGTCACCGTGGTCGAGGAACTGGGGGCTGACAGCTTCGTCTACGGCACGTGTGACGTGGAGGGCGTGCCCTCCAACGTCATCATCCGCATGACCGGGCGGCACCACCCGCACAAGGGCGAGATGCTCTACGTCACGACCGACCCGCAGCACGTGCACGTATTCGACACCGACACGGGCGAACGGCTCTCCGACTGACGTTCTGCCGGCTGACAGTCCACGACGAGGCGCCCGACCACCCGAG
>NZ_JANPEO010000358.1:0-2749 GCF_031422975.1 Nocardioides sp.
GGCCGGCGAGCTAGACCTGGTCGCCATTCACGACGGCGCCCGTCCGCTCGCCGGGGTGGCGCTGTTCGAGGCGACGCTGGCGGCGGCCCGGACCCACGGCGGCGCGATCCCGGTGGTGCCGGTGCGCGACCTCCTCACGACCGATCTCCATCCCGTCGTCGGCGAGCTCGGCGGCGTACAGACTCCGCAGGCGTTCCGGGCCGACCTCCTCCTCGCCGCGCTCCGCGCGGCAGCCGAGTCGGGGTTCGAGGGCACCGACACCGCGGCCGTCCTGGCCGAGCACGGCGAGGTCGACGTCGTGGCCGTCCCGGGCAGCCCGGCCAACCTGAAGATCACCTTCCCCGAGGACGTGACCGCTGCCGAGCACCTGCTGCTGTCGCGGGATATCCATGGGTGAGATGGCTGGGAATCACGGCTGAGGCGAACCATCCCTCCCATGGATATCGGGCCGGGGCACCTCAGCCGGCGGTGAGCGCCTCCAGCACGGCGATCTCCTCGGCCGAGGTCACGCGACGGGCGGAGGCGGGCGCCTCGACGAGTACGACGCGATGAGTCGTGGCCAGGGACGCGACCAGCGCGACCAGGTCGGTTCCGGGTTCGTCGGCGAGCATCGACACGACCGAGGGCGGCAGCACGACCGGGGACACGATCGAGATCAGCCCCTCGCGGTCCACGGTCTCGCCGACCAGGCCGTCGGCGATCCGCTTGATGGTGTCGGTGACCGGCCGGGTGCCGACCACAATCACATCCTCGGCCAGCGCTCGGCCTACGCACGAGGCGATGAAGTCGGCCGGCGTCATCGGGCAGAGCGCGTCGTGCAGCACGACGGGCTCGTCTGCGCGGCGTACGGCGTCCCAGGTGATCCCGTTGTCGAGCGGCGTCACGCCTGCCTCGCCGAGCGCCCAGGCAGCGCACGCGACGAGCGCCTCCCCATGGATGAGTGCGTAGGGCAGCGAGCCGCGATCCACGTCGAGCACGATCCCCAACGCCGGCGGCGGGTCGTCCTCGTAGGGGTCGAACAGGGTGTCAGTCATGGCTGGCCCACCGTAGGACCTGCGCACATGCAACGAGGCCCCGGCATCGATCCGGGGCCTCGTGGTGGAGCAGGTTCAGCGGTGCGTCAGGACGCGAGCACCTCGTCGAGGATGGCCTCAGCCTTGTCCTCGTTGGTGTGCTCGGCCAGCGCGAGCTCGGAGACGAGGATCTGGCGAGCCTTCGCCAGCATCCGCTTCTCGCCGGCCGACAGGCCGCGGTCACGCTCGCGGCGCCACAGGTCGCGGACGACCTCCGCCACCTTCATGACATCGCCGGAGTGGAGCTTCTCGAGGTTGGCCTTGTAGCGACGCGACCAGTTGGTCGGCTCCTCGACGTGCGCGGCACGGAGGACGTCGAACACGCGCTCGAGACCTTCCTTGTCGACGACGTCGCGGACGCCCACGAGGTCGAGGTTCATGGCCGGTACCCGCACGACCAGGTCCTGCTGGGCAACGATCCGAAGGACGAGGTATTCGCGGTCCTCACCCTTGATCTGCCGCGTCTCGATGTCCTCGATGACAGCGGCCCCGTGATTCGGGTAAACAACCGTTTCGCCGACGGTGAAAGTCATGTATTTGTACCCCTTCCTAGGTGATGAGTCTAACACGCCACCGGAATGCTCCTGACATCGTTTGCGCAGGTCAGAGCGCACGTGCGGTCTTGACAGACGGCGCATCGTGTGGTCCGCCCGGCGAGGATTCCTCCGGGCAAACGCCCCGAATGCCCCCTCGACGGGCCCCGGTGTGCACATACTGCGTGACATGTCGCCCCTCAAGCGCCAGCGCGAGCGCGCGCCTGCGGACGCTATTCCTCGTACGCCGCACGCCGCCCCCGCTCCGGTCCCGACCCCTCCCCCGGCGCGGTCCGCCGACGACACCGCCGAGTCGGGCAGGCACCGGTTCAGGCTGAGCGAGACCCTGCCGGCGCTCCTCGCCAGGGCCGCGCACCCGAAGCAGGCCCTGCTCACGGCGCTCGGCCTCGCGGTCGCGGCCGCGATCTCCGGCCGTCCCCTGCGCGAGAGCGCACTGGTGTTCACCACCGTCCTCGTCGGTCAGGCCCTGCTCGGCTGGGACAACGACCTCGTCGACCGGGCGCGCGACGAGCGCCACGAGCGGCCCGGCAAGCCGATCGCCAGCGGGCTGCTCGACCTCGGCACCGCGTGGTTCAGCGTGACCTGCGCACTGCTCCTGGTCGTACCCCTCTCCCTCAACGCGGGATCGCGGGCCGGCGCCGCCTATCTGATCGCCCTGCTCATCGGGGTGGTCGGCAACCGGGTGCTCCGCGGCAGCGTGCTGTCGTTCGTCCCCTGGATGCTGCAGTTCGGGCTCTACCCCGCCTACCTGGCGTACGGCGGCTGGAACGGCACCGGCCCGGACACGCCGCCCACCGTGGTGATGACCGTGCTCGCCGGACTGCTCGGGCTGGGGGTGCACTTCCTGCGCGCACTGCCGGGTCTGGTGCCCGACAACGCGGACGGCCTGCGATCGCTCCCGCTGCGGATCGCCCTGCGGACCGGAGCACCCCGACTGCTCGTGCTGTCGGGGGTCTTCACGGGCGCGGTCGTCGTGGTCCTGCTCATCGCAGGACAGGCGATCGGTCTGACCTGAGTCGACGCTAGGCTGTGCGCCATGCAGTTCCGACGCGCCCTCGCGCTCACGACCGCCGCCGTCGCACTGGCCACGACCGGCCTGTCCTCCTGCGGTTTCGACAACGC
>NZ_JANPEO010000359.1:0-1567 GCF_031422975.1 Nocardioides sp.
CCTCGCCGTTCGTGCACGAGATGATGCACGTCCACCTCGTCACCGTCGGCGCGTTGTTCTTCTGGCCGCTGATGGGCATCGACCCGCTGCCCGGACGCGTCAGCTATCCCGCCCGGGTGCTGCTGACCGTGCTCACGCTGCCGTTCCACGCGTTCCTGGGCGTTACGATCATGGGGCAGACGACGCTGCTGGGGGAGTCGCACTACCTATCGCTGCGGGAGGGGCCGATGGCCTCGTGGCTCCCGCCGGCGCTCGAGGACCAGCACCTGGCCGGCGGGCTCCTGTGGGGCGCGGGCGACCTGATCGGCCTGCTCTTCTTCGCCGTGCTCTTCGTCCAGTGGGTGCGCTCGTCGTTCAAGGAGGCCGAGCGGGAGGACCGGCGCCTCGACCTGTTGGAGGTGCGGGCTCGTCGCACCGGAGCCGAGCGGTAGCATCGCGCTCGTGAGCCGACTCAAGGTGCTGGTCTACAGCGACGACATCGACACCCGCCAGCAGGTCATCCTCGCTCTCGGTCGGCGGCCGCACCCGGACCTGCCCGAGCTGGAGTACGTCGAGGTGGCCACCGAGCCGGTCGTCATCCAGAACATGGATGCCGGCCACATCGACCTGGCGATCCTCGACGGCGAAGCCGTGCCGGCCGGCGGCATGGGCATCGCCAAGCAGCTCAAGGACGAGATCTACCAGTGCCCGCCCGTGCTGGTGCTGACCGGCCGGCCGCAGGACGCCTGGCTCGCGACCTGGTCGCGCGCCGAGGCCGCCGTCCCGCACCCGATCGACCCGGTCCAGCTCGCCGAGGCCGTCATCTCGCTGCTGCGCTCGCGGGTGCCGGCCACCACCACCTGAGCGTTCCCTGTCGCGCGAGACGGTCCCAGGAGCGCGGGTCTGCGTCTGGAACACTCGGCGCATGACCACTTGGCCCGATGTGCTCTCCACCCTCACGGCCCGACGCGACCTGTCCGCGGAGCAGGCCACGTGGGCGATGGCGCAGATTCTTGCCGGTGAGGCCACTCCGGCGCAGATCGCGGGCTTCGCTGTGGCCTTGCGGGCCAAGGGCGAGACCGTGGCCGAGGTGTCTGCGCTGGCAGACGCGATGCTGGCCGCCGGCAACTCGATCTCCGTGGACGGGCGCCTGCTCGACGTCGTCGGCACCGGCGGTGACCGGTCGATGTCGGTCAACATCTCGACCATGGCCGCCATCGTCGCGGCCGGCGCGGGCGCGCGCGTGGTCAAGCACGGCAGCCGCTCGGCATCCTCGACGTCCGGCTCGGCCGACGTGCTCGAGCAGCTCGGCATCCGCCTCGACCTGCCGGTCGCGCGCGTTGCCGAGGTCGCCCTCGAGGCGGGCATCACCTTCTGCTTCGCGGCTGCCTTCCACCCGGCGATGCGGCATGCGGCGGTGCCGCGCCGCGAGCTTGGCATCGCCACCAGCTTCAACCTCCTCGGCCCGCTGACCAACCCGGCCCGGCCGGCAGCCCAGGCCATCGGCTGTGCCGATCCCGCGGCCGCCCCGGTGATGGCGGGCGTGTTCGCATCCCGCGGCGTCGACGCCTGGGTGTTCCGCGGGGAT
>NZ_JANPEO010000360.1:0-2925 GCF_031422975.1 Nocardioides sp.
GGGCACCGTGCGCGACTACCTCGACTCGCGGTCCTTCGTGCTGAGGAACCAGGCGCGCACCACCCTGATGCTCGGCCTCGTCCGGCTCCACCTCAACGGCACCGACAACCCTCGGCGCTACGCCGAGCTCCTACGAGCCCACCTCGACGAGAACGCTGGGAACGCACCTCAGCAGCGGCGCCGCTACGACACCGGCACCAGCCGCCGCCTTCCGGCGCAGGTCCGGGCAACACCTTCTCTCCGCACCTGAGTCGCGCTCAGTCCGTCGGGACGAACTGGGTGGATGCACCCTCAGTCGCAGTGGAACTTGGCGTCGGGAGCGGGCTTGAAGACGAACTCCACCGGCATTTCCGACGCTGTGAACACGGCCCGGTCATCGGCTGGTCGAGTCAGCGTGCCTGGAATGCGTTCCGGCCATCCTGTCGGCGCGTTCCCTTGTCCGTCATCACGCGGCGCGGTCCTCCATGTCGTTCCGTCGATCGTGGTGAACTCCACCCCGCAGTGCGCGTAGACCGCGAAGGGCGCGGATGACCCAACCGGGAAGTCGTCCATGGGGCCTTTCGACGAACCGGCGCTGGACACAGCGGCCTTGGGTCCGTCCGACTCGGAAGGTTCGTCAGAGGAAGCGCATGCCGACAGCGACAGAACGACGATCAGCGCTGCTGCCCAGACTCTCATGACCCTACGACGCTCCTACCCAGTAGACGGTTCCGTCCTCGAGTCTGACAGTTCCAGCTGACCGGTGGCGGACAACTGTGTACCTGAACTGGCGACTCGTTGGGCCCCAGTTATCACACCTCAATCGCATAGGGGGGGCGCACCACACCAGAACCGCAGGCAGCCACCGCGCTGACCTTCGCGTGAACTGGATACCCGTGGCCAGCGCGGTCGCCGCAATCGTCGCAGCAGGCATCAGTTTGTTAGGAGTGCTGTTTACGCAGCAGCGTCAGTCGCGAACCGTTGCTGCTGCGCGACGTCTACGGCCTCCCCTACGACGAGATCGCCGCCCTGGTCGGCCCCCTCGGCACGGTGAAGGCGCAGATCCACCACGGCCGCAGGCTGGCCAGACCCCTGCTGCGGGGGATCGATGACGCAACGGGCAGCGGTCGCCGCGCTGCTGTCCGGCCTCCTGCTCGCCGGCTGCTCCTCGAGCGCCGAGGAGCCCGACGAACTCGCCCCTCCGCCCGTCTCGAGCGCAGCACCCGCGGAGTCGGGCGAGACCGCCGTCGCGGGGGCGTCCGCCGCGCCGCTTACCGAGACCGTGGAGCAGGACCTCGACCTCGCGCTCTCCACACCGGTCGAGGACAGCGTCTATCCCAAGGTCGGCGACCCGGGCGTCGACGCCCTCCTCTACGACCTCCACCTGTCGTGGGACCGGGAGGCCAGGAGGCTCACCGCCGACGCGATCGTCACCTTCCGCGCCAGCCGCACGGCACCCCGCTTCCAGCTCGACCTGAGCCCGGCCCTGACTGCGGGGAGGGTCTCCGTCGACGGCGAGCCCGTCGCGTTCGCACGCCGGGGAAAGAACCTCGTGGTGACGGCACCGACCACCACTGACGAGCGCTACGAGCTCACCCTCGACTACGTCGGCAGGCCGCGAGCGGCGCCCGCCCCGACGACGCGCAGCGACTTCTCCACGACCGGCTTCACGATCACCGACACCGGTGAGGTGTGGACGATGCAGGAGCCCTATGGCGCCTACACGTGGTACCCGGTCAACGACCAACCCTCCGACAAGGCGCTCTACGACATCACCGTCACGGCACCCGCCCCCTGGACCGCGATCTCCAACGGCCACCTGACCCGGCTGGTCACGGCGGACGACCTCACGACCACGTCATGGCAGCTCACCGAGCCGGCCTCGTCGTACCTCGTGACGCTCGCGATCGGCGACTACGCCCACAGCAGCAACACCGCGGCGAGCGGCCTGCGGGTGGACTACTGGACGCCTCGCGGCATGGTGGTCGACCTCAACCGGCTCCAGACCGCGGCCGCCTCCATCGACTGGATCGAGTCCAAGCTCGGCCTCTATCCCTTCGACTCGCTCGGCCTGGTCGTCACGGCCTCGCAGAGCGCGATGGAGACCCAGACGACGGTGACGCTGGGCAACAACCCCTACGTCCTGTCGCCCCAGGTGATCGAGCACGAGCTGGTGCACCAGTGGTACGGCGACCAGGTGTCGCCGGCGGACTGGCGCGACGTCTGGCTCAACGAGGGCATGACGATGCTGATGCAGTGGGTCTACGAGGACGAGCACGACATCCGCCCGCTCCGCACGACCATCCAGGACGCACAGGCCGGCGACCAGGGACTGCGCGACGAGTACGGCCCGCCCGGGGCTTACGACCCGCGGCAGTTCGGCGGCTCCAACATCTACTACTCGCCCGCCCTCATGTGGAACGAGCTGCGCCTGGCGTTGGGGGACGACGAGTTCTACCGGATCGCCCGGTCGTGGCTGACCGCCCACGACGGCACCTCGGTGACGCGTGAGCAGATCTTCGACCACTGGGAGAAGGAGACCGGGCGCGAGCTGTCGGCCTTCTTCGACAGGTGGATCACTGGTCGTACGTCGCCGAAGCCGGGTGTGCCGCAATGACGCCCCGCTAGCCGACCTTCTTGGCAGCGGAGGTCTTGACCACGGTGGTGAGACCGGCTTTGGAGTAGGTCACCTTGAGGCTGATCTTGCGGCCCTTGTCGGCGGCGACCAGCTTGTAGGTGGCCTTGCTCGCGGCCTTGATCTTCTTGCCGTTGCGCAGCCACTGGAACTTCACCGTCACGCCCGAAGGGGAGACGGTCCCGATGACGGCCTTCAGCTTCTTGCCGACCTTGAAGGTGCCGGACACCTTCGGCGTGGGGCAGGAGATCGAGGCGGGCGTCGGGATCGGGGTCGGCGTGGGAGTCGGCGTCGGCGTGGGGGTGGGGGTG
>NZ_JANPEO010000361.1:0-4696 GCF_031422975.1 Nocardioides sp.
GTGGCAAGGCGGGCTACCAGTACGAGACCGATGGCCACCTCGACGAGGCGGCGCCCCCCAACCCGATCGACCGCGCCAAGCTCGCCCGTCTGCACATCCTCGAATGCCAGCGACTCATCCGTTTCATGACCAAGGTCGTCATCTGCGTGGTGCCGGGCTGGGCCGCCGGCGGAGGACACAGCCTGCACGTCGTCTGCGACCTCACGCTCGCCAGCCGTGAGCACGCGCGCTTCAAGCAGACCGACGCCGACGTCGGATCCTTCGACGGCGGCTACGGATCGGCGTACCTCGCGCGACAGGTCGGGCAGAAGTTCGCCCGCGAGATCTTCTTCCTGGCCGAGGAGTACGACGCCGAGACGATGCACCGCATGGGTGCTGTCAACCGCGTGGTGGACCACGCCGACCTCGAGGCCACCGCACTGGACTGGGGAGCCAAGATCAACGGCAAGTCGCCGACCGCTCAACGGATGCTGAAGTACTCCTTCAACCTTCTCGACGACGGCCTGGTCGGCCAGCAGCTCTTCGCCGGCGAGGCAACGCGCCTGGCCTACATGACCGACGAGGCGCAGGAGGGCCGCGACCAGTTCCTGGAGAAGCGCGAGCCGGACTGGTCGCCCTACCCCTGGTACTACTGATCTGGTGCGTTTGCGCAGCGGCCCAATTGATGCTCCGCCGGAATCGACGAGATCACGCAGTTGGCGTTTGACGCCCCCGGTGGATCAGCGCGCCCAGCCAGCAGGGCGTTAGCGACTCCTTCGTGGCGAGGTCGGCTGGGTGGGAGACGGCAAGCGTCCACCACCCAGCACGAATGTCGCTCGTGAGCCCCGGGACTGCGACAAGACCGCCCGCGGCGCTCTGGGCTGACCCCTAGGGAACCATCCAGTCGAGCACGGGCGTGGACTGCAGGCCGACGAGGATGCACATCAGCACCAGCAGGCCGAGGCTCCAGCCGATCACCTTGCGGAAGATGTCGCCCTCCCGACCGGCCATTCCGACGGCCGCCGCCGCGATAGCCAGGTTTTGCGGGCTGACCATCTTGCCGAGCACCCCGCCCGAGGTGTTCGCGGACGCCATGAGCAACGGGTCGAGGCCGGCCTTGGTGGCCGTCTGCACCTGCAGGGCACCGAAGAGCGCGTTGGCCGAGGTGTCGGACCCGGTGACCGCGACGCCGATCCACCCGAGGATCGGCGAGAGAATCGCGAAGGCACTCCCGGTCCCTGCCAGCCAGACACCGAGCGAGGTGGTCTGCCCGGACAGGTTCATCACGTAGGCGAGCGCAAGCACGGCCATCACGGTGATGATCGCGGACTTGAGCTCGACGTAGGTCTCGACGTACGTCTTCGCGGCCTTGACCGGCGACACCTTGAGGATCAGCGCCGTGATGAGGCCGGCGAAGATCATCAGCGTCCCGGCAGCGGGCAGCCAGTTGAACTTGAACACCGTCGCCACTGGGTCACCGGCCGGGTTGGTGATGTCCAGACCCGGCCACGTGATGAGGTAGGTGAACGGCTCCTTGGCCAGGAATTCGACCACGGCCGGGATGTTGACGATGGAGAAGATGGCGATGATCACCAGGTACGGGGCGTAGGCCCTCAGGACGTCCACGCCGCTGTCGCGGGGTACGTCCGTGTCGGCAACCGCAGCCACCATCCCCTCGGCACCGCGACCGGTCGAGGCGGTCACAGCCGTCGAGATGCCGTGGGGGGCACGGCGTCCGGAGAGCTTCTGCGAGTGCCCCTCCGAGCGGCTCGCGTCCAGCGCGTCCTCCTCCGCACCGGCCTGCTCGGCGGTCAGGACCTCCGACGGCTTCCAGACACGCAGGAGCAGGACGACGGAGGCGGCGGCGACGAGCGCGGCCAGGATGTCGGCCAGGGGCACGGAGATGTAGTTGGCCGCCACGAACTGCGACAGCCCGAAGGACACACCGCACACGAGGGCCGGCAGCCACGTGGCACGGACACCACGACGTCCGTCGACGACGAAGACCAGGATCAGCGGGACGATCACCGCGAGGATCGGGGTCTGCCTGCCGACCATGCTGCCGAGGGTGTCGACCGTGAGCCGGCTGTCGTCGCTCACGGCGGAGGTGACGGAGGCGAGGGTGACGATCGGCGTGGCGAGCGCCCCGAAGGCCACGGGCGCGGTGTTGGCGATCAGGGCCACGACGGCAGCCTTGATGGGCCGGAAGCCCAGCGCCATCAACATGACGACCGTGATCGCGACCGGGGTGCCAAAACCGGCGAGCGCCTCGAGGAGCGCGCCGAAGCAGAACGCGATGATGATCGCCTGGATCCGCTGGTCGGGGCTGACCTTCTCGAAGGACCTGCGGAGCACGTCGAAGTGGCCGGAGGCCACGGTCAGGTTGTAGACCCAGATCGCGTTGATCACGATCCACAGGATCGGGAAGAACCCGAACAGGGCGCCGTCGGCGCCCGCCCAGAGCGCCTGACCCACGGGCATCGAGAACAGCACGACCGCGACGACCAGCGACACGGCAAGCGAGATGAGTCCTGCGACCCAGGCCCTGAGGCGGAGGCCGCCGAGCAGCACGAAGAGGGTGATGAGAGGGATGGCGGCACACAGCGCGCTGAGCGCGAGCGAGCCACCGACGGCTTCGAGGTCTTGCTGGAACATACGGTTCAGCTCCCGAGAGAGGTGGATGGACGGACGGATCAGGCGGTGACGAACGTGCTGACAGGAGCACCCCGGATCGAGGCGTCCAGCACCTCGATCGTGTGGGCCATCCCCATCGGGTGACCCGACCTCTCGATGGCCGAGGTGACCTGCATCAGACAGCCGGGGTTGGCGGTGACGAGCACCTGCGCCCCGGTTGCGACGATGTTGGCCGCCTTGCGGTCACCGAGCTCGCGGGCCGGCTCGGGGTTGACGATGTTGTAGATGCCGGCGGAGCCACAGCACAGCTCCGGCTCGGCGATCTCCTTCAGCGACAGTGCGGGGATCGCCTCGAGCAACCGGCGCGGCTGGGCGCGGACGCCCTGGGCGTGGGCCAGGTGGCAGGCGTCGTGGTAGGCGATCGTCATGTCCAGCGGGTGCCGAGGCGCCACGGCGCCGAGCTCGTCGAGGATCTCCGAGACGTCGCGCACCTTGTGCGCGAACGCCCGGGCCCGGTCGGCGTACGCCGGGTCGTCGCCCAACAGCTCGGCGTACTCCTTCATCGTGGAGCCGCAGCCGGCCGCGTTGACGACGACGTACTCGACGCCACTGGACTCGAAGGAGTCGACGAGCCGGCGCGCATACTTCTGCGCCTCGCGCTCGCGGCCGTTGTGCACCGACAGGGCGCCGCAGCAACCCTGCGAGGCGGGGACCACGACGTCCAGGCCCTCGGCCTGCAGCACCCGGGCGGTGGCGGAGTTCACCCCGGGGAAGAACGCCCCCTGCACGCAGCCGGTGAGCAGGCCGACGATGGCGCGACGCTCCCCCGTCGCGTGGATGTAGGGCGGAAGCGGCTCCGGCCGGCCCAGCCGCGGAGCGAGGCTCTCCATCGCGGCGAGCTGCGGTGACAACCGCTCGAGCATTCCGGTGCGCCGCATCGCCTTGTCGAGCCCGACGGCCTGCATCGCGCGCAGCGGCCCGCGCAGCAGCCGGAGCCGCTTGGGGTGCGGGAACACTGCGAAGATCAGGCCGCGCAGCGCCTTGTCCGGCGCGGAGCGCTCATGGTTGCGCTCGACCTGGGCGCGGGTCTGTTCGATGAGGGTGTCGTACTGCACGCCGGACGGGCACGCCGTCACGCACGCCATACAGCCGAGGCAGGCGTCCCAGTGCGACACCATCGAGTCGCTCATCGGCTCGCCCTCCAGACCCTCCTTCATCAGGTAGATCCGGCCGCGCGGGCTGTCCATCTCCTCGCCCCACAAGACGTAGGTCGGGCAGGTCGGCAGGCAGAACCCGCAGTGCACGCAGTCGCCGATCAGCGCGGCGTCCGGCGGGTTGTGCTCGTCGAACGCACCACCGGTGGCCGGCAAGCCGAGGTCGATGATGCCGCCCACCTCGCCCAGGCTCGCGCTCTGGGAGCCGCGGCTGTCGTGCTCGGTCGAGTCCGTCATTCAGATGCCTCCCACGAAGCGTCCCGGCGCCAGCCGGTGGTCAGGGTCGAACTGGTCCTTGACGCGACTCATCAGGTCCAGTGCGGGCACCGGTCCCCACACGTCGAGGCCGGACTTCACATCCGTCGGTGCGTCGAGGACGACGGCGCTGCCGCCGCGTCGGGTGCAGGTACGGCGGAGCCGGTCCAGCGCGCTGCTCGCGACGTCCACGGGCGTACCGGGAGGCAACGCGGCGTACGCCACCCCGGCTCCGGCCGAGCCGCGCAACCGCACGCCGGTCTCGGTGGCAGCCTGCAGCACGTCGGCCAGCCCCGACAGCGCGAAGGTCAGCTTGAACGCAGTCGCGCGATCGTCGCCGGCGGCCGTGACGTCCCAGGGGTAGGTCGCGCCGCCCGCGGGCTGGTCGGTGGCCGACTCGGTCGCCGTCGCGCCGAGCAGCGCTCGGACGGTCGCAGCGCGACCGGCGACTCCGTCCTCGCGTCCCTCGAGCAGGACGCTGACGACACCGGCGTCGGCGTCGGGCTCCCACTCCTCCTCGATGGCGGCGGGGACGGCCTGCGCGAGCAGCACCGACTGGACCAGCCGTTGCGCCTCCGCGGGGTTCGAGGCCGGAGCGCTCACCCAGGTCCGGG
>NZ_JANPEO010000362.1:0-2613 GCF_031422975.1 Nocardioides sp.
GCGGGCACCGTGGCGAACGCGCCGAAGGCCCGGGTGGCCTGAGGCGTACGCCGCTGGGGAACCAGATCGGGCCCGATCTCGTTCCCCGTCGGAGTGGGTCACCCAGCGGCGACGAGGTCGTCGATCTGGTTGATCGCCGAGCTGGCGCCCTCGACGACGCCCATGTCGAGGACCTGCTGCAGACCCTCCGAGGTCGCGTAGGTGCTGACGTAGGTCGCGCGGGTGCTGCCGTCGTGCTCGGTGAAGGTGAAGACGTTCGTGCCGACGGGCAGCTCCGGGTCGGCCGTGAAGTCCAGGTCGGCGAAGCCGTCGTCGAAGGTGAATCCCTGGGGCTCGTCGACGTCCGTGATGTCCCAGTAGCCGGCGTGCCTGTCGCCCTCGGGACCGGTCATGAAGTACGTCGAGCGCGACCCCGGGGTCAGGCTGTGGTCGACGAACGTGGCGGGGTACGTGGGCGGACCCCACACGCGCTCGAGCTGTCGCGCGTCGGCGTACACCTCCCAGATGCGCTCCATCGGAGCCGCGAACTCGGCCACGATGGTCAGGGTCAGGTTGTCCAGGTCGGGCTTGACGTCGGTGACGGGCATGTCACTCGGTCCTCTCGGTGGGATGGGATGAAGCAGGGTCCTGGGCGATCAGGTCATCGATGCGGGCAATGCGCCCGCGCCAGACGGCCTCGAGCTCGGTGAGCATCGAGCCCACCGAGCGCACGGCCTCCACGTCACCGCTGGCCAACGCCTCGCGGCCAGTGCGGCGCTTGGTGATCAGGCCGGCTCTCTCGAGCACGGCCACGTGCTTCTGCACGGCGGCGAAGCTCATGTCGTAGGACGCCGCGAGCGCGGACACCGAGTGCTCGCCGGCCAGCACGCGGCGCAGGATGTCGCGCCGGGTGCGGTCGGCCAGCGCGTGGAACATGGCGTCGGCCCGGTCCTCGTCCTGGTGGTCGCCGTGGGTCATGACCACAACCTACAACCATATGGTTGTAGGTTGTCAAGCCGCGCGATCCGTGTGGAGCCTGCCCGTAGCGTGGGCAGCGACCTGAGGAGAGATGCCGTTATGCCCAGCGTGTCCCGCACCTTCACCACGACCGCCCCGCCGGAGGCGGTCTTCGACTACCTGGCCGACTTCACCCATGCGGAGCAGTGGGATCCGGGCACCAGGTCCTGTGAGCGGATCTCCGGCGACGGTGGGGTGGGGACGACCTATCGCAACGTCTCCTCCTTCCTGGGTCGCGAATCGGTCATCACCTACACGACTGCCGAGCTCGAGCGCCCGACGCGCATCCACCTGACGGGGCACAACGAGCAGTTCGACGGGCATGACGTGCTCGGCATCCGAGCCCACGGCACTGGCTCGGAGGTGACCTACACCGCCGAGTTCGCCTTCTCGGGGGCGGCTCGCCTCGCCGTACCCGTCGTGGCGGCCTATCTCCCCTTCCTGGCGAAGAAGACCGTGGACCAGCTGGGCGCCTGCCTCGACCGCCTGCCGAGCGCACCGTGACCGCTCCGCTGCCGGCTCGCGCCCTCGACACCGTGCTGGATCGATCGCTGGTCCTGGGCTACACCAAGGTCGGGTTGCGCGTGCGCCGCGCGCTGCCCGGCTGGCCCGCGGACCCGCGGCCCGGCGCGCTCGACGGCAAGGACGTGCTCGTCACGGGCGCCAGCTCGGGCCTCGGCATCGCGACCGCGGAGGGTCTGGCAGCACTGGGCGCGACCGTGCACCTCGTGGTGCGCGACGAGGCCAAGGGCGGACGGGTGCGCGACGAGATCGCCGCCCGGCAGCCGGGAGCGCGGCTCCGGCTCTGGCGCTGCGACGTGGGCGACCTCGACGACGTACGCCGCTTCGCGCACGACTTCGGGAGCCAGGTCCCCACCCTGCATGCCGCGATCCACAACGCGGGCGTGATGCCGCCGCAGCGTTCGGAGTCGGCGCAGGGCCACGAGCTGAGCATGGCCGTGCACCTGCTCGGGCCGGTCGTGATGACAGAGGCCCTGCGGCCCCAGCTGGCCGGGGGACGCGTGGTGCTGGTGAGCAGCGGCGGCATGTACAGCCAGACGCTGCGCGCCGACGACCCGGACTACCGCAAGGGCGACTACTCGCCGCCGACGGCCTACGCGCGGTCCAAGCGCATGCAGGTCGAGATGCTGCCCCTGCTGGCCGACCGCTGGTCGCTCGACGACATCACGGTGGCCGCGATGCACCCGGGCTGGGCCGACACCCCCGGCGTGCAGGAGTCGCTGCCGCGCTTTCGCGCGATGACCCGGTCACTGCTGCGTGACGATGCCGAAGGTGCCGACACGAGCATCTGGCTTGCCGCCACGGAGCCGGCGCCGCCGACGGCGCTCTTCTGGCACGACCGGCGTGCCCGGCCGATCAACCTGGTGCCGAGCACCCGGGCCGACGAGTCCGCCCGGGCCACGGCGTGGGCATGGTTGGCGCAGGCGACCGGTCTGTAGAGCGGCGACGTCAGCTCAGCGCGCAGTCAGCCAGGATGCGGGCCAGCTCGACCGGTCTGGTGAACATCGGCCAGTGGCCCGACGCGATGTCGACGTACGCGACGCTCGTCGCCTTGGCGAGCTCCGGGATCTCGCCGGCCTCGACCCACTCCTTGGC
>NZ_JANPEO010000363.1:0-4989 GCF_031422975.1 Nocardioides sp.
CGACGAAGTCGAGGACCCACGCGGCATCTGTCCTGGCATGCTCGCGCAGCGCCCAGCCGAGCGCCTTGCGGATGACGAACTCCTTGCCGAACACCGTGTCGTCGAGGTCGGCGAGGAGCGCGTGCGACAACAGGGCGGTGAGGTCGCGTCCCGGTGCCTCAGCTGGCTGAGCACCGCGGTCCGCCGGATCCACCAGAACTCGTCGCCGGTGCAGTCGCGCATCAGCGACGTCACCTTGGCGCGGTCCATCAACGTGGTCATCCGACCAGCCGCTCCAGCAGGTGCTCGAGCTGCCGGGCAGGATCGGTGGTCATGCCCCCGTGCACCGGGCCGGGCTGCAGCACCGTGCTCTTCGGCGCCTTCAGGAAGCCGAACCTCTGGCCCAGCGACTGCCGAGCGGCCGCGCCGACGCGAAGGTCCCCCCGGCACACACCCTCGACGAAGGCCAGCGCAGCGCACACGGCATCGACGTCGAGCCGCGGGTCGAGCGCGACGAGCCGCTCGCGGTCGCACTGCCACACGACGTCGAGGAAGTCGACGGACTGGCAGTAGAGCACCACGCCGACGTTGACGAACTCTTCACGCTCGGGCCTCGGGACGCAGCGCATCGTGACGTACTGATAGGCGAGACGGCTCACGACGACGCACCCGGCAGCCAGGCTCGCGTCGCCAGTCGTGCGCTCAGAAAGGCGGTGTACGCCGACCTGAGCTCCTCGGCGCCCTCGGCACCCGGCACGGGTTCGAGCCAGGCGTCCGGCACCTGTTGAAGGATCTCCACGAACACGCTCTCGTCGAGCAGCGGGCTGATACGCGCGTCGGCCTCGGGGAGCTCGGCGACCCGCGTCTCCATGACATGGGCGGTGATGTCCCACGGTTGGCGCGCGAAGCGGTCCGGATCGCTCACTCCCCCGGCCCAGCCGTGATGGAAGTACAGCGACGCGCCGTGGTCGATCACCCAGAGGTCGCCGTGCCACACCAGCAGGTTGGGGTTCTTCCACGAACGATCCACGTTGGCGGTGAACGCATCGAGCCAGAGCACAGCGGCAGCCTCGGCACCAGTGGTGGTCAGCTCACCGTCGTAGCCGAAGGCCCCGGGCAGGAAGTCGACGCCGAGGTTGAGCCCGACGCTCGCGGTCAGGAGGTCCTGCACCTCCTCGTCGGCCTCGTAGCGGGCGATCTCGGAGTCGAGGTCGAGGGCAACGAGGCGCGGCGTGCGCAGGCCGATCCGTCGGGCGAGCTCACTGACGATGACCTCGGCCACCAGCACCTTGAGACCCTGTCCGGCGCCGCGGAACTTGCAGACGTAGGTGCCCAGGTCGTCGGCCTCCACGATGCCGGGCAGGCTGCCGCCCTCGCGTAGCGGCGTGACGTAGCGCGTGACGTCGACGGTTGCTATCACGCGAGTGGTGCCTCGTGGGCCAGCCGTCGCTTCTGCTCCTCGACGTCGAACTCTGCGGCCGGCCAGTGCAGGTCGAGGCCACGCAGCGCGCCGCGGAGCAGTTGCGCGACCGCGAGGTTGCGGAACCACTTCTTGTCGGCCGGGATCACGTGCCAGGGCGCGACCTCGGTGTTGGTGCGCTCCAGGGCGATCTCGTACGCCTCGCGGTAGGCCGGCCACAACGCGCGCTCATCGAGGTCGCCGGGATTGAACTTGTAGTGCTTCTCCGGGTTGTCGAGTCGCTCCTGGAGTCGCAGCTTCTGCTCGTCGGCGCTGAGGTGGAGCATGCACTTGACGAGCGTCGTGCCTTCAGCGACGAGCTTGGCCTCGAAGTCGTTGATCGCGCCGTACCGCCGCTCGATCTCCGCCGGCTCGGCGAACCCGCGAACCCTGGCGATCAGCACGTCCTCGTAGTGCGAACGGTCGAAGACACCGAGGTAGCCGGCCGCGGGCAGGCCCTTCTCGATCCGCCACAGGAAGTCGTGCTGCAACTCCACGTCGGTGGGCGCCTTGAAGCTGGTGATCCGCACGCCCTGCGGGTCGATCAGACCGACCGTGTGTCGCAGCACGCCACCCTTGCCCGACGTGTCCATGCCCTGGAGCACCAGCAGCACGCGGCGTTCGGAACCGGCGGTGCGCTCGGCCCACAGTCGCTCCTGCAGGTCGGCGAGCTCGGCGGCCATCTCGGCCAGCGCGGCCTTGCCGTCCGCCTTCTTCCCCTCGAAACCTGGTGCGGCGTCGCTCTCGATCGCGCGCAGATCAACGGGGCCCGGGCTGAGGCGGACTGTGTCGGCGATCGCGTCGGTCATGAGCACATCATGGCTCACGGCGGCTTCTCTCGCCTCAGGCGAGGACGCGACCCACGTCAAGCGTGCAGCCCACGACCGTCGTCACCGAACCATCCGTCTGCGGCTCGTCGAACCACAGCCCCTGGGTGAAGCCGAGCTTCTCGAGCACGCGCAGGCTGGCACCGTTGCGGTGGTCCGGCGCCGCGAAGTAGGCCTTGGCGTCAGGTAGGCGGTGGCGGGTCTTGATCATCCACGCCCACACGATCGGCACACCGAGGCCGCGACCGAGCCACTCCGGGTCACCGATGGCGTAGTCAAGACCGATCGCGTCCGGATCCGGGGCCAGCAGGGAGTAGTCGGGGTAGTCGCCGATGCGGTAGTCCTGCACGAAGGCGACCGAGCGACCGTTGACCTCGGCCACCCAGATCCGGGTCGGGCTGGTGCCGTCGATGTCGTCGGCGTACTGCTCAGTGACCCGTTCCAGCGTGGGCTCGCCGTCGCAGGCCCACCACTGGAGGACGTGCGGCTGCTGGCGCCACTGCGCCACCTTGGGCAGGTCGCCGCGCGTCATCGCGCGCAACGTCACCACCCGATCGTGGTCGATGACGAACCGCTTGACCTCGCCGGACAGGTCGACAGGCACGGGTACGCCGCTGAGCGAGCCGGCAGTCCGGGCCGCCGCCGCCCGCCAGGACTCGCCCTCGCGCACCACTCCGGACAGCTCGTGGCCCCGATCGGCGATGGTCAGCCGAATGCTCATCTGTGCAGGGCGCCAGGATCGGCCCGGATCCGAGACCCATCAGCGATGACGTTGGCGAGATGGTGCCCGCTCAGGCGTCGGCAATGCTCGTCATGGACAGGCTGTAGGTCTCCCATGACCCGAGACTAGAACTCCTCGTCGGGCCCTGCATCCATGTCTGCCTCGAACTCGGCCGCCGGGTCGTGCTCGGCGTCGTGTCGCAACTCCTCCTTGACGATGGCGAACGCCATGCCGGGGCCATAGCCCTTGCGGGCCAGCATGCCGACCAGTCGGCGCGTGGCCAGCTGCTGCTCGAGCCCGCGGACGGAACGCAACTTCTTGCGCACCAGCATCCGGGCCGCGGCCGCCTCGTCGGCGGGGTCGATCTCGTCCAAGGCGTCGCGAGCGACCTCGGCGTCGATGCCCTTGCGTCGCAGCTCGTGTGCCAGGGCACGTCGCGCCAGCCCCTTGCCTCCCCCAGATCCCACAGAGCGGCGCGACTCGATCCATGCCTTGGCGAAGGCCTCGTCGTCGATCAGGCCGACGTCGGTGAACCGGTCGAGCAGGCGCTCGGCCAGCTCGCTGGGCACGTCCTTCTTCGCCAGCTTGTCGGCCAGCTCCTTGCGCGAGCGCGCCTGCCCGGTGAGGGCATCGAGCAGGATCTTGCGTGCCACCGCCTCCGGGTCGGCGTCGGGACCCTGCGCCAGCGTGTCGGGCGGAGCGGGGGTCTGCTCCGATCTGCGGTCCGCGGGCCGACGCGTCGCACGCTCACGAGATCTGCCCGAGCGACGGCCCGACCTGCGGGTGGGCACCCGCTCGAACGGCTCGTCGGGCCCGTCCGCATCCGGGGAGCGCGTCTTCGCCAACCTCGACGAGCGAGTCCAGGCCTCGACCCCGGCGTGGACGTCACCCGCCCACGCCGGCGCCGGCCGGTCCTCGCTCACCGAACCGCTCGCCGGTCCGGTCGGCTCAGAAGTCACTCACACCGATCGGCTCGTCGGAGAGGTCGTCGGCAGGCTTGTCGACCTTCGGGCCGACTCCGAGCTTCTCCAGGATCTTCTTCTCCAGCTCGTTGGCCAGGTCCGGGTTGTCCTTGAGGAAGGTGCGTGCGTTTTCCTTGCCCTGCCCGAGCTGGTCGCCCTCGTAGGTGTACCAAGCGCCGGCCTTGCGGACCAGGCCGGCCTCGACACCGACGTCGATCAGTCCCCCCTCACGGCTGATGCCCTTGCCGTACATGATGTCGAACTCGGCCTGCTTGAACGGCGGCGCCACCTTGTTCTTCACGACCTTGACGCGGGTGCGGTTGCCGACCATGTCGGTGCCGTCCTTGAGCGTCTCGATGCGGCGCACGTCGAGGCGCACCGAGGAGTAGAACTTCAACGCCTTGCCACCGGTGGTGGTCTCGGGCGAGCCGAACATGACGCCGATCTTCTCGCGCAACTGGTTGATGAAGATCATCGTGGTCTTGGAATTGTTGAGCGCGCCGGTCATCTTGCGCAGCGCCTGGCTCATCAGCCGGGCCTGCAGGCCGACGTGGCTGTCGCCCATCTCGCCCTCGATCTCGGCACGCGGGACCAGGGCGGCCACGGAGTCGATCACGATCAGCGAGAGCGCACCGGAACGGACCAGCATGTCGGCGATTTCCAGCGCCTGCTCGCCCGTATCGGGCTGGGAGATGAGGAGGTCCTCGGTTTTCACGCCGAGCTTGGCGGCGTAGGAAATGTCGAGCGCGTTTTCCGCGTCGATGAAGGCGGCGGTGCCGCCGATTTTCTGCATCTCGGCGATGACCTGCAGCGTCAGGGTCGTCTTGCCCGAGGATTCCGGCCCGTAGATCTCGACCACCCGGCCGCGCGGCAGGCCGCCTACGCCCAGCGCGATGTCCAGGCCGAGCGAACCGGTGGACACCACGTCGATATCCTTGATCGCGGCATCGTCCATTCTCATGATGGAGCCCTTGCCGTATTGCTTTTCGATCTGCGAGAGCGCCGCTTCGAGTGCTTTTTGCTTGTTGTCGTCCATGCTGT
>NZ_JANPEO010000364.1:0-2498 GCF_031422975.1 Nocardioides sp.
CACGGCCTACTTCGACGAGGTCTGGGAGGACGCGACCCACGTGCTGGTCGTCACCTTCCAGGCCGGGGAGTGGGCCATCGTGCGACTCGGTCTCGACGGCTCGATGGAGTATGCCGTCGAGCCGGTCGCCGACAACGGCACCATGACGTCCCGGTTCCGGCTGCAGACGCGGTGACCCTGCTCAACTTTGGGTAAAGCTCAGAACCCTGAGACGGACTCAGGGACTATCCGGATGCGCGAGACCGGTGATGTCGGGTTGACTGTCGCCATGCACCGCAAGATCGCCGGCTCGCTCACCGGCCCCGCAACCAAGTGGATCGTGCTCATCGCCTGGCTGGCCGTCGCCGCCGGCTCCTCCATGTTCGCCTCCAAGCTCATCGACGTCCAGAACAACGAAGCCTCCTCGTGGCTGCCCGCGAGCGCCGAGTCGACGCGCGCCCTCGACAAGCTCGGGGCGTTCCAGGACGTCAACGCGATCCCCACCCTCGTGGTCTACGAGCGCACAGGGGGCCTCACGGAGGCTGACCTCGCGGCCATCGAGGCCCAGGCGGTCGAGTTCGCCGGACTCGATGGCATCGACGAGCCCGCCGCTGACCGGCCGCCGGCCGTTGTCAGCCCGGCCACGGCCGAGCAGATCGGCTTCCCGGCGGTGTCCGGGGACGGCGAGGTCGCCCAGACCCAGGTGACCTTCGACTTCGGCAAGGACGGCTGGAACGCGCTGCCAGACGCCGCGGACGAGATCCGCGGCATTGCCGAGATGGACGGCGTCAACGTCTACATCGCCGGTCTGGGAGGCCAGGCGGCCGATGCGGCCGAGGCCTTCGGCGGCATCGACACGACCCTGCTCTTCGCCACCCTCGGCGTGGTGATCCTGATCCTGCTCTTCACCTACCGCAGCCCGATCCTGTGGGTGCTGCCGATCATGTGCGCGGGCATCGCCCTGTTCACGTCGGAGGCGCTGATCTACCTCCTTGCCAAGTACGCCGACCTGACGGTCAACGGCCAGTCGCAGGCGATCTTGACGATCCTCGTCATCGGCGCTGGCACCGACTACGCCCTGCTCCTGGTGGCGCGCTATCGAGAAGAGCTCCGCCGCCATGAAGACCGACACGAGGCCATGGCCTATGCGCTGCACCGCGCCGCCCCCGCCATCTTCGCCAGTGCGGCGACCGTGGTGCTCGGCATGATGTGCCTGCTGTTCGCGGAGATGAACTCCACCGCCGGCCTCGGCCCGGTGGCCGCGATCGGCATCTCGGTGACCTTTCTGGTCATGGTCACGCTGCTGCCTGCCCTGCTCGTCATCACCGGTCGCTGGATCTTCTGGCCGCGCCGCCCCGGCTTCCGCTCTCCGGAGCCGACGCAGACCGGCCTCTGGGCCAAGGTGGGTCGACGGATCGTGCCCAGGCCACGCCGCGTGTGGGTCGGCACGAGCCTGATCCTCGCCGTCTGCTGCCTCGGGCTGTTCACCCTCGACACCAACGGTCTCGCGACCGAGGACACCTACACCAAGGAGTTCGAGTCGATCACCGGCCAGAAGGTGCTCGTGGAGCACGACCTGGTCGACCAGTCCAACACCGTGGCCGTCGTCGCCAACGCCGCGCAGGGTGACGCCGTGGCCGCGGCCATGACCGGCATCGACGGGGTCGAGAACCCCAAGGCGCCGCTGGTCAAGGACGACGTCGCCTTCATCGAGGCCGCGATCGATGCCGATCCCTCGTCGCCGGCCGCGTTCGAGGCCGTGTCGTCCGTGCGCGAGGCGGTGCACGCGGTCGACGGCGCCGGCGCCCTGGTCGGCGGCGCATCGGCGTTCTACCTCGACACGAAGCAAGCAGCCAACGCCGACAACGTGCTGATCATCCCGATCATCCTGCTCGTCGTGTTCCTGATCCTGGTGGCGCTGCTCCGCTCGGTGCTGGCGCCGCTGATCCTGGTCGGCACCGTGGTGCTGTCCTTCGGGGCCGCGTTGGGCATCAGCTCGGTGCTGTTCAAGTATGTGTTCGGCTTTGCCGGCTCCGACCCGGGGTTCCCGCTGTTCTCGTTCGTGTTCCTGGTGGCCCTGGGCATCGACTACAACATCTTCTTGATGACGCGAGTCCGCGAGGAGACGATGCACCTGGGCACCCGCAGGGGTTCGCTGGTCGCGCTGACCTCGACGGGCGGCGTGATCACCAGTGCCGGTCTGGTTCTCGCGGCCACGTTCCTGGTGCTCGGGACGATCCCGGTCGTCTTCTTGGCCCAGCTCGGCGTGGCGGTCGCGCTGGGCGTCATCCTCGACACGATGATCGTCCGCTCGGTGCTCGTCACCGCGATCAACATGGACCTCGGCGGCAGGATCTGGTGGCCGAGCACCCTCGACAGCGAGGACCACCACCTCAGTGCCGCCGAGATCCAGGAACCGATCGAGACGGTGCACTGACGTCTGCGGGCGGGCGGACTGGGAGGATATGGCCATGGAGCCCACCACCGCCCAGATCCGCCGGGCGCTCGTCCGCGCAGAA
>NZ_JANPEO010000365.1:0-5260 GCF_031422975.1 Nocardioides sp.
GGCGCGCGCCAAATCGCGCCCGACGTCGCGCCAACACCTGTCGTACTACTTCGGCGGCAACCGCAGGCCCCCGTCGACGCGGACCGTCTCACCGTTCATGTAGGAGTTGGTCAGGCACTCGACGACCATGCTCGCCAGCTCCTCGGGGTGGCCGAGTCGCTTGGGGAACAGCACCGACTCGCCGAGCTTGGCCTTGAACGCCTCGGGGTCACCGAACGCGTCGTAGATAGGGGTGTCGACCAGGCCGGGGGCGACGGTGTTGAGGCGGATGCCGGCGGCCGAGAGGTCGCGGGCGATCGGCAGCGTCATCCCGACCACGCCACCCTTGGACGCGGAGTAGGACGACTGGCCGATCTGGCCGTCGAAGGCCGCAACGGATGCGAGGTTGACGATGGCGCCGCGCTGGCCGTCGGCGTCGGGCTCGTTGCGCGACATCACGGTCGCCGCCTGGCGGGTCATGTCGAAGGTGCCGATCAGGTTGATCTCCACGACCTTGCGGAACGCGCCGAGGTCGTGCGCCGACGTCAGCTCGCCGTCGCGGCCGATGGTGCGCTGCGCCCAGCCGATGCCGGCGGAGTTGACGCAGGCCCGCAGCGGAGCGATCTGGGCGGCCGCCTCGACGGCGGCCGCGATCTGCTCGGTGTCGGTCACGTCGACCCGGGCGAACACGCCCTTGATCTCGTCGGCGAGCGCCTCGCCCGTCTCGGTGTTGATGTCGGCGACGACGACGATCGCGCCGCGGGCAGCGAGGGCGCGGGCGACCGCGGCACCGATGCCGCTGGCGCCGCCGGTGACGATGGCTGAGGCTCCGGAGATGTCCATGCCCGGATCCTAGGACCCGTGCGCGCTACAGGTCGGTGGTGCCCTCGGCCACGAGGAGCGCTGGGCCGGTCATCAAGATCCGGTCGTCCTCGGTCCAGGTGATCTCGAGGCTGCCACCGGGGACGTCGATGCGGTAGGCCGTCCCGCGTGGTGCCTCGTCAGCGAGCGCTGCCGCGACCATCACCGCGCAGGCTCCCGTGCCGCAGGAGCGGGTCTCTCCGGATCCGCGCTCGTGCACCCGCATCGCGACGTGGCGTGCGCTGCGGCGTACGACGAACTCGACGTTGACGCCGTCGGGATAGACCGCGTGGTCGTAGCCGGGCCCTTCGAGCAGCGTGCCGGCCTCGTCGAGCGAGTCGACGAAGGTCACGGCATGCGGGTTGCCCATCGAGACGTGGAGAGCCTCGTGGGAGACGCCGTCGACGCTCACCTTCGTGGTGGTGAAGACCTCGGGTGAGCCCATGTCGACGGTGATGTCGTCGCCGTTGGACGTGATGGTCTTGATGCCGTCGCGGGTGTCGACCTCGAGCGGCAGCGACACGCCCTCGTGGTCGATCAGGTAGCGCGCGAAGACGCGGATGCCGTTGCCGCACATCTCGCTCAGCGAGCCGTCGGCGTTGCGGTAGTCCATGAACCAGCGCTCGCCGTCGCGGACCGCGCGCAGCACCCCGTCGCCGCCGATCCCGGCGCGACGGTCGCAGAGGGCGCGGACCCGGTCAGCGCTCAGGTCGCCGTGGACCGTGCCGTCGGGGTCGGGCAGCAGCACGAAGTCGTTCTCCGTGCCGTGGCCCTTGAGGAAGCGGTAGCTCACGACTCCAGTGTGGCAGGGCGGACCACCGTGTGACGCATGCAGACGAAGTCGCGATTGCGCTCGACGTCCTCGAGCTTCAGCTCGACGTGGCGAGGCAGCACCGGTGTGCCCGCGCCGAGCGTCACCGGGGCGAGCTGTGTCCACACCTCGTCGAGGAGCCCGGCGTCGTGGAACTGGCCGACGAGCTCGCCGCCGCCGACGAGCCAGATGTCCTTGCCGGCCGCGCGCTCCGCGGCCGCCGCGTGCACCTGCAGAGGAGTCTCGGCGCCGAACGTCACGGCCTTCGCCTGCTGGAAGGTGCGGTGCGTCATCACGTACGTCGGCAGCTCGCCCCATGGGTCGTCGTCGTGGTCGAGGATCCACTGCCAGGTGGTGGCGCCCATGATGCAGGCGCCCAGTCGCTCACGGAACCCGGCGTAGTTCATCGGGCCCGACCGGTCGATGTCGCGCGACGTCAACCAGTCGAGGGAGTGCTCGGGTGTGGCGATGAAGCCGTCGAGCGAGCAGCCCGTGTAGTAGATCGTGGTCACTTCGGCTCGACCACCCGCGCCGAGCCGCCGCCGCGCCGCACCGGTTCGGACACGGCCGTGAGCCGGCCGTTCGCGCCGAACTCGATCGCGGTCGCGGCACCGATCTGCGCGGCGCTGGTCAGGGCGTCACCGGCCGGGACGAGCTTGTGACCGAGCGCGGTCAGCGCTGCGCCGTACGCCGTGATGAACTCCGGCTCGGACGTCACGCTGGCCGTGTTGCGCGGGCTCGACCGCGGTGCCGCGATGGCCTCCTGGATGCTCATGTCGAGGTCGATCCGGTTGACCAGCATCTGCAGCACGGTGGTGATGATCGTGGAGCCACCGGGCGAGCCGAGCGCCAGGAACGGCTTGCCGTCCTTGAGCACGATCGTCGGGCTCATCGACGACCGCGGGCGCTTGCCCGGCTGGATGCGGTTGGGGTCGGCCGCGTCGTAGACGGTCGAGAAGTCGGTCAGCTCGTTGTTGAGCAGGAAGCCGTGACCCGGCACGACCATGCCCGAGCCGCCGGTCTGCTCGATCGTGAGGGTGTACTCCGCGACGTTGCCCCACTGATCGGCCACCGTCAGGTTCGTGGTCGAGACGTTCTCGGTGTCGCTGTCGACCGTGCCGCGTGCTGCGGGGGCGGGCGCGCAGACGCCGTCGTACGCCGCAGCGTCGCCGGCCGCGACCGGCTTCACCGAGGCCTTGGCCGGGTCGAGGGAGCACGCCCGCTCGGCGGCGTACTTGTCGCTCACCAGCGTCGGGAGGGGCACCTCGACGAAGCGCGGGTCACCGAGGTACTTGGCGCGGTCGGCGAAGGCCAGCGCGCCGGCCTCGAGGTAGTGGTGCAGCACCTGCTCCGGCGTCTTGGCGGCGAGGTCGGTGCGCTCGAGGATGTTGAGCGCTTCGCCGACGGTGGAGCCACCGCTGGACGAGGGCGCCATCCCGTACACGTCGTAGCCGCGGTAGGAGACCTTGGTCGGCGCCCGGTTGAGCACCTTGTAGTCCTTGAGGTCACTGCGCGAGAGGTAGCCCCTCGGCACCGGGAGGTCGGTGCCGCGCGTGGTGCGCGGCTTGCGGACCACGTCGACCATCAGCTTGGCCAGGGCGCCGCGGTAGAAGGCCCTGGGGCCGCGCTCGCCGAGGTCGGTGTAGGTGGCGGCCAGCTCGGGGTTGGTGAAGATCGAACCGACCGTGGGAGCGTCCCCCCGGGGCAGGAAGAGCTTCTTGGTCGCGCGGTAGGCGCGGAACCGTTCTTCGTTGTCGAGGGTCTGCTGGCGGAACGTCTCGTCAACCTTGAAGCCGCGGGTCGCGACCTTGATCGCGGGCTTCAGCGCATCCGCGAGGGAGAGCGTGCCCCACTTCTGCAGCGCCCGGTCCCAGGTCGCGGGGGTGCCGGGGGTGCCGACACTGACGCCGCTGGTGACCAGCTCGGGCGTGAAGTTGTAGGGCTTGGCGGTGGCGGGGTCGATGAACGCGTCGTCGGGGATCTTCCTCGGCGCGGTCTCGCGCCCGTCGATGGTGCCGATCTTGTTGGTCTCGGCGTCGTAGAAGACGAAGTAGCCACCGCCCCCGATGCCCGCGCTGTAGGGCTCGGTCACGCCGAGGGTGGCGGCCGCGGCGACGGCCGCATCGGCCGCGTTGCCGCCTCGCTTGAGCACCTTGAGCGCCGCTGCGCTGGCCTCCGGATCGACCGTGGAGACCGCGCCGCCCTTGCCGATCGCGGTCGGCGTCTTGGCCGTGGGACGGGCGATCGGGGACTCGGGCGGTGCCTGTGCCGACGCCGGTGGAGGGGCCACCAGCAGGCCGGCGACGAGCGCTGAGGTGGCCACCGAGGTGGTGAGGGCAGGGCTGAAGCGCATGTGTACCTCCCGAGAGATCAGATGCCTCAACCCTGCTCCGCGGTGGCCGATCTGTCGAGTGCCCGCACGACCTCCAGCGCCCGCCGCACCCGGTCTTCGTCGTCGAAGCGCACCCAGACGACACGCGGGTCCTTGCGGAACCACCCGTCCTGGCGCCGCGCGAATCTCCGGGTTGCGGCCTGAGTCCGGACGACCGCCTCGTCGCGGCCGATCTCGCCACGGAGGAAGGCGACGGCCTCGCGGCAGCCGATTGCGCGGCGCGCCGTCTGGCCCTGCTCCAGCCCGAGGTCGAGGAGTCGCTCGACCTCCTCGATCAGCCCGTCGTCGTACATCTGCCGAACCCGCGTCGCGATGCGGGCGTCGAGGGTGGGCCTGTCGATGTCGACGCCGATCTGCACGCTGTGCGGGTCGGCGTAGGTGGGCCTCGGGAGGCTGGCCGAGTAGGGCCGGCCGGTCAGCGCGATCACCTCCAGCGCGCGCACGATGCGACGAGCGTTGTCGGGGCCGATCTTCGCGGCCGCCTCCGCGTCGAGGTCGACGAGTCGCTGATGCAGCGCCTCGATGCCCGCGCCCGCCAGCTCCGCCTCGAGCTCGCGCCGCACCGACTCGTCGGTGCCAGGGAAGTCGAAGCGGTCGAGGATCGCGCGGGTGTAGAGCGCGCTGCCGCCGACCAGGACGGGCACCTTGCCGCGGCTCCGGATGTCGGCGATCTCGGCTCGCGCCCAGCCCTGGAAGTCGGCGACCGTCGCAGTCTCGGTCACGTCGAGCCGGTCGAGGAGGTGGTGCGCGATGCCCCGCCGCTGCGCGGGCGGCAGCTTCGCCGTAGCGACATCCATGCCGCGATAGAGCTGCATGGCGTCGGTGTTCACGATCTCTGCGCCGAGCTCGGTCGCGAGGTCGAGGCTCAGGCCGGTCTTGCCCGATGCCGTCGCGCCGACGATCGCCACGATCGGTCGGGGGTGCGCAGCGGTCGACATGCTGGCTAGTGTTCCAAATCTCGAGCGGTCGCACGGGCGACCGCACCGACCATCGGAGAAGCACATGGGATTCCTCGACGACGCCAAGGACAAGCTGACCGCCGCGGTCGACAGCCAGGGCGACAAGATCGCCGACGGCCTCGACAAGGCCGGCGAGCTGCGCTGGTGCGATGTCACCGACCTGCCCGAGCCTATGGTGCCGCACGAGGCCTACGCCCTGAGCCGGCTCGGCGGCACCCAGCGTTACCTGAGCCACGGATTCGACAACGACCTTGGAGG
>NZ_JANPEO010000366.1:0-4248 GCF_031422975.1 Nocardioides sp.
CGGAGCGGTCGACCTGCCGGCCTCCGTCGACGACATGGTCGCGACCTCCACGGTCGGTTGGATCCTGATCCTGGCCGGTGCGCTCGGCATCGTCCTGGGCCTGATCGCCACCCGCAGCCGCACGCACACGACCGTGGTCGAAGAGCGCCGCGACGTCTGAGGGGTCACAACCAGCCGTTGGCCTGCGCGAGTCGGGCCGCCTCGGCCCGGGTCGTGGCGCCGGTCTTGCCGATTGCCGCGGACAGGTGGTTGCGGACCGTGCCCTCGGACAGGTGGGCGCGGGCAGCGATGGCGGCGACCGGCGACCCGTCGAGGGACAGGGTGAGGATCTCGGCCTCGCGCGCGGTGAGCGGGCTCGGGCCGGCCATCAGTGACTCTGCCGCGAGGTCCGGGTCGATCACCCGCAGCCCGGCGTGCACGCGGCGTACGGCGTCCGCGAGCTGCTTGGACGGAGTGTCCTTGACGACGAAGCCGGCGGCCCCGGCGTCGAGCGCGCGTCGGACGTAGCCGGGGCGGCCGAACGTCGTCACGATCAGCGAGCGCACGTCGGGAAGCTCGGTCCTGAGGAGAGCCGCGGCCTCGATGCCGCTGAGCCCGGGCATCTCGATGTCGAGCAGGCAGACCTCGGCCCCGGACTCACGGGCGGCCACGACGACCTCGTCGCCACGGCCGACCTGGGCGACCACGTCGAGGTCGGCCTCGAGGTCGAGGAGGGCGGCAAGGGCACCGCGGACGAGGGCCTGGTCGTCGGCCAGCAGGATCCGGATCACGGCAGCACGACCTCCAGGCGAGTCCCGGGGCCCCCCGATATCTGGAGTGTGCCACCGGCCGCCGACACTCGTTCGCGCATGCCGCGCAGGCCGTTGCCCTCATGGCCGCCGGTTGCCGCGAAGCCGGCACCGTCGTCGGCCACCACGAGACCGGTGGAACGGAGCTCGACGTCGACCTGGGTGGCCCGGGCGTGTCGCACCACGTTGGTCACCGACTCGCGCAGCACCCACGCCAGCAGCGCGCGGTGCCGAGGATCGGTGTCGGCGACCGTGCCGGTCAGGGACGTCTCGATCCCGGCGTCGGCCAGCACCAGGGGGGCGGCGGCCAGCTCGGCCTCGAGGTTGGCCGCACGCAGGCCACCCACCGTGGACCGGACCTCGGCAAGCGCCTGCCGAGCGGTCTCCTGGATCGACACGAGCTCGGCCCTGGCGCGGTCCGGATCGACGTCGATCAGCCGCGCCGCGAGCTCGGCCTTGATGGACAGCGCCGTGAGCGAGTGGCCGAGCACGTCGTGCACGTCGCGGGCCACGCGCTCGCGCTCGGCGACCAGCGCCAGGTGGCTCCGGGTCCGGGTGACCTCCTGCGCCTTGTCGCCGAAGACCCGGATGAGCACGCCGCCGAGCATGATCGGCCAGACCATCAGGAAGAACCACGCCGGGAACCAGTCCGGCCCTGCCAACGACACCAACGGCAGGAGCACCGCGACCAGCGTCGCCCACTTCCACCACGCGTCGGGAAGCCGGAGGGCCGCGAGCATCCCGAGGTAGGGCGTGAACGCCACCGCCTCGATCCCGATGACGGGCACGGTCGCCAGTGCGAAGACAACCATCATCCCCAGGGCCGCCCACGCGCGAGCGGCCACCACGCGATAGCCCAGCACGTTGCTCACCGCGAAGCCGAGGATGCACGCGCCGGTCGCGACCTGCCAACTGGTCGGCACGTCGGCCTCGAGCGTCGCGGTGATCGGGTAGACGAGGAAGACCAGCCAGATCGCCGCGAACGCCCACCCCCAGCGCTCCCAGGGGTTGGCGGGGCCCTCCTCGGTCGGGCAGTCGCTCACACCCGCTCCCGTCCCCGGCGCACGCCCAGCACCGCCAGGCCTGAGAAGATGATCGTCCACGTGATCACGTTAGCGATCGGCAGCCACAGCGGGTCGTGTCCCCCGGACGGCAACCAGCCGTCGGTCAGCGGGTAGCGCGCGAGCGCGGCGTAGCCGTACAGCGGGGTGAACCGGCCGAGGTCCAGCATCAGTCCGCTCATCGGGCTGAAGATGTTGCCCAGGAAGGCCATCACCACGATCGACCCGGACGCGACGCCGATGGCGCTCTGGGTGCGGAACAGGGTCATCACGGCCAGTCCGTAGATCGCGAACATCGCGGAGCCTCCCCAGACGATCGCGGCCGATCCGGCCCAGTCGCCGAGGTCACCGCGGGCACCGGTCGCGACGCCTATGGCGTAGATCAGCGCGATCGGCACCGCGGCCACCGTCATCGCGATGCCGGCCTTGAGGACCACGACCTGCAACGGCCGGATCGGGGTCAGCGACAGCTGACGCCCCCAGCCCATGACGAGCTCGGTGACGGCCGAGCCGGTCGTGCTCGTGGTGGCGCTGACCGCGCCGTACGCCGCCATCGAGATCATCACGTAGGCCGACACGTTGCCGCTCCCGACGGCGTCGTCGGAGCCGAGGCCGAAGACGAGGTACATGAACGCCGGCAGCCCGACGGTGAAGAACATGGCGAGCCGGTCGCGCAGCTGGCGGCGCAGGTCGAGGCGGGCGTAGGTGACCAGTCGGGACCAGGTCGGGGGCACGGTCGCGGGCCCGGTCGTGCGCCCCGCATGGGTGGTGGGACTCGTCATCGCACGGCTCCGATGGTCTCGAGGGAGAGTGCGGCGCTGGGCCTCTCGGCCGGCTCGTCGCCGGTCAGGGCCAGGAACGCGGCCTCGAGGCTGGCGCTGGCGACCTCGATCCCGTCGACGCCGAGCGGCGCCAGGGCGGCCCGGACGCGGGCCAGCCAGGCGTCGTCGATCCCGTTGCGGCGTACGACATCGGCCGGGGGCGTGAAGGAGACGGTCTGGCCACCGAAGGCGGCGCGCACGTCTGCGGTCGGCCCGTCCTCGACGATGCGGCCGCGGGCCATGAGCACGGTCCGCTCGGCGAAGGCGTCGGCCTCCGCGAGGTAGTGGGTGGCGAAGACGACGGTGCGGCCCGTCGCGGCGTCGGCGCGCATGGTGTCCCAGAACGCCTGCCGCGAGGCGACGTCCATTCCCGTCGTGGGCTCGTCGAGCAGGATCACGTCCGGATCGGGGATCAGCGCGAGCGCGAACCGCAGCCGCTGCTGCTCACCACCGGAGCACGCCTGCACCCTGCGCCCACGAACGGCGGTGAGGCCGGTGCGCTCGATCACCTCCTCCACCCGGTCCAGCCGGCCGTGGAGCGCGGCGATCGCCTCGACGGTCTCGCCGACAGTGAAGTCGGGGAGCAGTCCGCCGGTCTGCATGACCGCCGAGACGCGGCCGGCCTCGACGGCCTCGCGCGGAGTCATCCCGAGGATCTCGACAGTGCCGGCGGTGGGCGAGGTCAGGCCGAGCAGCATGTCCACGGTGGTGGTCTTGCCGGCGCCGTTGGGACCGAGGAAGGCGACGATCTCGCCGCGCTCGACCGTCAGGTCGACCCGCTCGACGGCGACGACCTCACCGCCGTCGGTGGACCGGAAGGTCTTGCGGAGGCAGGTGGCGCGGATGGCTGGTGTGGTCATGGCTCAAGCCTGCGTCGGCGAGCCGACCGAGCCCGGGGGGAGGTGTCACGACCTGTCCATGACAGGTGTCATGTCGCCGTACGCCGCCAGGCCTGGCCCCCGAAACTCACGCTTCGTGACCAATGCTTGGGTGGCACAGCAGGAGGATCCCCGGATATCCGGGGATCCTCCATGGACGAGCTGACGCAGACTCGACTCAGAAAGCAGCCTCGTCGAGGTCCATCAGCGCGAGGTCGATCCCCTCGGCGATGGCCCGCTCCGCGGTCAGGCGCGGCAGATTGGTCTGCGCGAAGAACTGCGCGGCGGCCACCTTTCCCTCGTAGAACGCCCTGTCCTTGCCCGGCTCTGCGTCGAGCTTCTGCAGCGCGACCTCGGCCTGACGCAGCAGCAGCCAACCGCAGACCACGTCACCGAGGGCCATCAGCAGGCGGGAGGTGTTGAGCCCCACCTTGTAGATGTTGCGCAGGTCGCCGCCCTCGGCCGACGCGTCGGCCGACATCAGGTCGTTGATCATGTGCCCGACGATGGCGTTGGCGTCCTCGAGGGCGGTGGCGAGCAGGCCGCGCTCCACCTTGAGGCGACCGTTGCCGGCCTCGCTCGCGATGAAGGTCTCGATCTCCTTGGCCAGGTGGCCGAGCGCGGCGCACTCGACCTTGACGAAGTAGATCAACAAGACGTCCTGCCCCTACAACGACGAGGTCACCTCGGCGAGCGTGTC
>NZ_JANPEO010000367.1:0-2442 GCF_031422975.1 Nocardioides sp.
CGCCGCGGCCGAGCTCGGCCCCGGCGCCGACGCGACCGACATCGATGCCTCGTGGCGCGAGCTCTACGCCGCCAACCGCGACGCCATCGGCAGCGACCCGGACCTCATCCGCCCCGGGCTCGACCTCGAGCCCGGATCGAACCGAAAGGCACGACCATGAGCGAGCGAAGCGAGCGAGTCATCCAACAGAGCGCGGACGGTGCCTCATGCGCGCACGGAGCGAAGCGAGTACGTGCATGAGCTTCAACGTGATCCCGATCCGACGCACCGTCGCGGTGGCGAGCGTGCAGGGCTCCCTCGCCCTCGACCTCACGCCGCGGCTCGATCCGCCGGAGACCGGGGTCCAGCTCCTGCCCACGACCTGGCCGGGCGACCTGGTGAGGACGGACGCCGCTCAGCGGGCCGAGCTCGACCGCTTCGTACGCCGCCACTTGGCCTGCGCCGTCGAGATCGCGTGCGGCGACCGGCCGACGACCCAGGTGCTGCGGCACTGCTCCCCCGACGTCTACGCCGACCTCGCTCGTCGCGCCCAGCTGGTCACCAGGGCCGCGGGCACCACCCCGGCCGTCGGGCGGGGCCGCGGTGCCATTCGCCCGGTGCTGCGCTCGGCGCACACCAGCCTGGTCCGTGCCGACGCGCTCGAGGCTGCCGCCCACGTCCGCTACGGCGCCCGGTCGCGCGCCCTGGCCGCCCGCTTCGAGGTCCTCGACGGTCGCTGGCAGTGTGTTGCGCTCGAGTGGGCCTAACCGCCCATGGTGGCTCGACCCGAGGCCCCGCCGGGAGCGCCGTGGCACTTCTTGTACTTCTTGCCCGACCCACACGGGCAGTCGGCGTTGCGACCGGTGCCGGCGAACGGGTCGTCGTCAACCGGGGCAGCGGTGACCTCGGCCACGCCGTCCTCGCTCGGGGCGGAGTAGGACAGGTTGGCCGGCTTTGCCTTGCGTTCCAGGCCCTTGGCCCGGATCTGCGGTGCCTGGTGGCCGTGGTCGTGGCCTTGATCTGCGTGGGCCTGGGCCTGCGCGAAGTCGATCTGCGGCGTCGTCGGGTCGAGCGCCGGGGCGGCGGCCCGGTCGGACTCGGTGACGGTGTCCTCCTCGTCGGTGTCCACCTCGACCTGGAGGTTGAACAAGAAGCCGACCGACTCCTCCTTGATGCCGTCCATCATGGCCGCGAACATGTCGAAGCCCTCGCGCTGGTACTCCACGAGCGGGTCGCGCTGGGAGTAGGCCCGCAGGTAGATGCCCTCACGCAGGTAGTCCATCTCGTAGAGGTGCTCACGCCACTTGCGGTCGAGCACGGACAAGATCACGCGCCGCTCGAGCTCGCGCATGACCTCCTCGCCCATCTCCGCCTCACGGCGGTCGTAGGCCGTCTGGATGTCCTTCTTCAGGTCCTCGATCAGCGCCTCGCGACTCATCGCGGCGCGGCCCCCGGCGGCCTTGACGACCGAATCGGCGGTGAGCTCGCTCGGATAGATCTGGTGCAGGGCCGTGAACAGGCCGTCGAGATCCCAGTCCTCGGCGTATCCCTCGGTGTAGCCGGTGACGTAGCCGGTGATGGTGTCGTCCATGAACGTGCGGATCTGCGACTCGAGGTCGGCACCCTCGAGGACGCCACGGCGCTCGCCGTAGATGACCTCGCGCTGGCGGTTCATCACGTCGTCGTACTTGAGGACGTTCTTGCGCGACTCGAAGTTCTGTGACTCGACCTGGCCCTGGGCGCTCGCGATGGCACCAGTGACGCGCTTGTTCTCGATCGGCACGTCGTCGGGCACCTTGAGCACCTGCAGGACCCGGTCGACCCAGTCGGACTTGAACAAGCGCATCAGCTCGTCCTGCAGCGACAGGTAGAACCGGGACTCGCCCGGGTCCCCCTGACGGCCGGAGCGACCACGCAGCTGGTTGTCGATGCGGCGCGACTCGTGGCGCTCGGTGCCCACGACGTAGAGCCCGCCGAGCGACTTGACCTCGTCGTGCTCGCTGGCGACGGTTGCCTTGACGCGCTCGAGGGTCTCGGCCCAGCCGGCCTCGTACGCGTCGGCCGTCTCACCGGTCGGTTCCAGGCCAAGCTTGCGCAGCTCCTGGTCGGCGAGGAACTCCACCGAGCCACCGAGCATGATGTCGGTGCCTCGACCGGCCATGTTGGTGGCCACGGTGACCGCGCCCCTGTGGCCGGCCATCGCGACGATCTTCGCCTCGTCGGCGTGGACCTTGGCGTTCAGGACGGTGTGCGGCACGCCCTTCTTCGTCAGCAGCCCGGACAGCAGCTCTGACTTCTCGACCGAGACGGTGCCGACCAGGATCGGCTGGCCCTTGTCGTGGCGCTCGGCGATGTCCTGGGTGACCGCGTCGTACTTGGCCTCCTCGGTCCGGTAGACGAGGTCGGCCTGGTCCGCGCGGATCATCGCCTTGTTGGTCGGGATCGGCACCACGCCGAGCTTGT
>NZ_JANPEO010000368.1:0-5737 GCF_031422975.1 Nocardioides sp.
CGCGGCTGCACTGAGCGCACGCGAGGCCGCGCGACCGGCGCCCGGCGCGCGCCCCTGGCGTTGCTCGCGACTGCCCGAGTAGTGCAGCAGCAGGGCGATCTGGCGCGCCGCGGCCTGCTCGAGGCGCGAGCGCTTCAGTCGTCCGGCCTTGACGGCGGCGATGATGCCCGCGCGGGCGGCTGCCGGCGAGGGGGGCATCAGCAGCACGTCGTTGCCGGCGCGCAGCCCCTGCACTGCCGAGTGCGCCGAGTCGTACGTCGCCCGCACACCCGCCATGGAGAGCGAGTCCGTGACGACGAGCCCGTTGAAGCCGAGCTCGTCACGGAGCAGGTCGGTGACAATCGCCCTCGACATGGACGCCGGCACGCGCGGGTCGATGGAGCGCACGTCGATGTGGCCGGCCATGATCGCCGGCACGCCCTGCTCGACGGCCGCCGCGAAGGGGGCCAGGTCGAGGGCCGTCAGCTGCTTGCGGGTGCGGGTCTGCACGGGCAGCGTCAGGTGGCTGTCCTGCGGCACCGAGCCGTGGCCGGGGAAGTGCTTGAGCACGGGGACGAGCGCTGCGGCGGTGTAGCCGTCGACGGCCGCGCCGACCTGTTCGATCACGGTCTCGGCGTCCGAGCCCGCCGACCGCGAGCCGATCGTCGGGTCGCCGGGACCCGACGTGATGTCCGCGTCCGGCGCGAACACGACATCGAAGCCCAGCCCGCGCAGCTCGGCGCCGCTGGCCCGGGCCGCGTCCTTCGTCAGCCGCACGTCGTCGGCCGCGCCGGCACTCATGAACGTCGGGAACCGGGTGGCGTCGCCCTTCACCCGCTCGACGATGCCGCCCTCCTGGTCGACGGCGAGGAAGAGCGGCCAGCGGCGACGTACGGCGCCCTCGAGCGTGGCGTTGACACCGCGGATCTGCTGCGTGGAGGCCACGTTGTCCGCGAACGCGATCACCCCGCCGAGGTGGAGGCTGCGCACCAGCGCCACGGGTGCCGCCACGCCCCGCCACTCCGCGACGATCACCTGACCGGCCAGGTCGGGCAGCCGCATCCGGCCCACGAGGGTGGCCGCGTGCTCGAGCTCGGCCTCGGACGGCCCCCACCCCGCGACCAGCCCGAGCTTCTGCGCCGGGGTCGCGGGTTCGGTCGCCTCCGCACTCGCCGCGGGCGACTCGCTCGCCGCCGGCACGTCGGACTCGGGGTCGCCCGAGCACGCCGAGCCGAGCAGGCTCAGCGCAACGATCAGGGGGACGAGCCGGCGCATCGGACCATCCTCGCAGGCGTCTTCAGCCGACGTTCTCGCGCTCGGCTCCGATCGTGGTGTCGGCCCCGTGGCCGGTGTGGACGACCGTCTCGCCGGGCAGTGCGAAGAGCCTGGCGCGGATGGACTCCTTGATGAGGTCTGCGTCGCTGAACGACCGCCCGGTCGCACCCGGCCCACCCTCGAACAGGGTGTCGCCGGTGAAGACGCAGCCGAGGTCGTGGACGTAGATGCACACTGCGCCGGGCGCGTGGCCCGGCGTGTGCAGGATCGTCAGCGCGGCCCCTCCCACCTTGATCGACTGGCCGTCCTCGATGTCGACGTCCCACAGCTCGTCACTGTGGGTCAGCTCCCACAGCGGCCGGTCGTCCGGGTGCAGCAGGATCGGCGCCCCCGTCGCCGCGCGCAGCGCGGGGGCCACCCGGACGTGGTCGTCGTGGGCGTGGGTGCACAGGATCGCCTTGACGGTGCGCCCGGCGACCACCGCGAGGATGTCGTCGACCGAGTGCGGTGCGTCGATGACGATGCAGTCGTCGTCGTCACCGACGACCCAGATGTTGTTGTCCACCTGATGCGTCTCGCCGTCCAGCGAGAACGTGCCCGAGGTGACCGCGTGATCGACACGGACCGTCACGCGAACACCACCACCGAGCGCAGGACGGAACCCTCGTGCATCTTGGCGAACGCCGCCTCGACGTCGCCGAGGCCGATCTCCTCGCTGACGAAGGCATCGAGGTCGAGCCGCCCCTGCTGGTAGAGGTCGACGAGCATCGGGAAGTCGCGTGAGGGCAGGCAGTCGCCGTACCAGCTCGACTTGAGGGCCCCGCCGCGGCCGAAGACGTCGATCAGCGCGATGTCGGGGATCCTCATGTCCGGGGTGGGTACGCCGACCAGGACCACCGTGCCGGCGAGGTCGCGGGCGTAGAACGCCTGCTTCCAGGTCTCGGGGCGTCCGACGGCGTCGATCACGACGTCGGCGCCGTTGCCGTCTGTCAGGGCCTGGATCGCGGCGACCGGGTCATTGCCCGACGAGTTGACCGCGTGGGTGGCACCCATGCCGCGAGCCCACTCGAGCTTCTGGTCATCGATGTCGACCGCGATGATCTTCGAGGCGCCGGCCAGCGCCGAGCCGGCGATCGCGGCCATCCCGACCCCACCGCAGCCGATCACGGCGACGGACTTGCCCCGGCTGACGTTGCCGGTGTTGAGGGCGGCGCCGAGACCCGCCATGACCCCACAGCCGAGGAGGCCCACGGCGGCGGGTCGAGCCGACGGGTCGACCTTGGTGCACTGTCCCGCAGCGACCAGGGTCTTCTCGGCGAACGAGCCGATCCCCAGCGCGGGGGACAGCTCGGTGCCGTCCTCCAGGGTCATCTTCTGGGTGGCGTTGTGCGTGTCGAAGCAGTACCACGGCTGACCCCGGCGGCAGGCACGGCAGTTGCCACACACGGCTCGCCAGTTGAGGACGACGAAGTCACCCACCTCCAGGCCGGTGACTCCGGCCCCGATGGCCTCGACGACGCCCGCGGCCTCGTGACCGAGGAGGAAGGGGAAGTCGTCGTTGATCCCGCCCTCGCGGTAGTGCAGGTCCGTGTGGCAGACCCCGCAGGCCTGCACCTTGACGACCGCCTCACCCGGACCGGGGTCGGGGATGTTGATCGTCTCGACGCTGACCGGTTGGCCCTTGCCGCGGGCGACCACGCCCTTCACCTGCTGCATGCGAGCTCTCCTTCGTTGGATGTCTGTCGCAGCCCGGCGGGCCGCCACACGGTGGGCATTGCGGCGGGCATCATGCGGCGAACCGCCACGACGCCAGCACACTCTGGACGATCTCGTCGCGCTCGGCCCTCGACTCACCGTTGCCGAAGCTGAACTCCAGCTCGAACTGCTGCCGATCGAGGAGCGTCGCGAACAGGTCGACGTACTCCCCGGGCCTCACCGTGCCCGAGAGGTGCGAGACCACCTGCCCGTCGACGGTCACGTCGTCCTGCCGCTTCAACGTGTTGTCCCAGTCGGAGCGCGTGGCGTTGTCGCGGGCCTGCTCGTCGAGCGACTCCACCAGCAGTTGCGGGAAGCGGAACAGCGTCATGATCGAACCGGCATCGGTCCGGGGGTAGCCGGACGCCTGGATGGCGCTCGCCGTGCCCGCCACCCACTCAGCGGGGAGGTTGGCCGACATCCCCTTGACCTTGATCGTCTCGCCCGCCGCCGGCGCGACGGTCGGCGTCGGCTCCCCGGTGGGCTCCTCGACCGGAGTCGTTGTCGCGGCCTGGCCCGGGTCGGACCCGCCGGAGGTCGAGTCCTGCGACGAGCTGCACCCCGACATGACGAGGGCGACCAGCACGAAGCCGAGCATCTTGCTGACGTGGTTCACGAGGTGTTGCCTCCCGAGGCGAGATACGATCCTGGCGATCAGATTAGGTGCTGCCGCAACACGGGGTGTTTAGGGCCGGCACAACCGGGGAATGAGCGCGGTCGCAGGTTTTGCCGAACTGCCCGCACTCACTGTCCAGGATCGACACCGGAGCCAAGGGGAGGCACCACGATGGTTCTCATCGCCGACGTCGGCGGCATGTCGGGCATAGCGAACACGCTGCAGTCCGTCTCCGTCCCGCCAGATGTGATCGAAGAGATCATCAAGATCCTTCAGCAGGAGTCGACGTCCCTCGAAGCCGGGTCGTTCAACGAGGTTCCCGCCACCTGGTTCGGCGCTCGATTCAGCGGCCAGAACCTCGGCAACCACACCAAGCTCGCGCACAGCTACCTGTCCAACTCCGTCCTCGAGGCGGTGGCGAGCCTGCAGTCGACCGGGGACGCCATCGAGCAGTTCGACAAGGAGCTGGAGAGCGCCGACGCCGACTCGCAGGCCGCCACCGCCGCCCTGCTCAACCGCACGCAGCAGGCCGTCGACCAGCTGGACGACAACCGCCTCACCCCGCCCGCAGTGCCGACGCAGGAGAGCAGCCCGTGAGCAGCCGGCACTACCGCGACAACCTGATCCAGGCCCTGGACAGCGCCGACCAGGAGAACATCGTCGCAGCGGTCGGCGAGTGGCGCAGCTCCTCGGAGCTGCTGGCGAAGGTGTCCGAGAAGATCCGCGCCAGCGGCACCAAGATCAACAGCGAGATCGAGGGCCTGGCCGGCGAGGCGATGGTTGCGAAGTTCACCACGATCAGCGACAAGCTCGACCTGGACGCCACGAGCATGCTGCAGGGTTCGGAGGCGCTCGGCATCGCCGCCGACACGGCCCTGGAAGCCATCAAGACCCGCAACAGCCTCCAGCTGTCGGGCCCGATGAACCAGCTGCCCACCAAGCCAGAGGGTCCGCTGCCGGGCGCCCAGCCGACACCGAAGCAGACACAGGACCTCGCGGCGTACAACACCGGGGTGGCGCAGTACGAGGCGAACGAGCAGGCAGCCGAGGACAGCGCCCGGCTCGCGCTGCAGAGGCTCGACAAGGGTTACGGCGAGGCGGCGCTGGTGATGAAGGAGATCCACGGCGAGCCCGACCCCCAGGCGCCCACGCCCACGGTTCCGGGAGGCCCCGGAGGTGGTCCCGGTGGTCCCACAGCGCCCACGCCCACTCCCACGCCGAGCCCGTATCCGACGCCCACGCCCACTCCCACTCCCACGCCGACACCCACTCCCACGCCGACACCCCAACCGCCCACTCCCCAACCACCCGTGCCCCATCCGAATCCGGTCCCGCCCCATTACGAACCGCCCGGGTTCACGCCGCGCCACCCGGTCGAGGTGCCCACCACCAACGTGCAGGGCGGCACGGATGGCGGCACCAGTTATCAGGGCCTGCACCCCAGCGGTTCGTCCTCGACCGGCAGCGCGGCGAGCACCAGCGCGGCCGTCGGCGGTGGAGCGGCAGCCGGCGCGGCCGGCATCGGCCTGGGTGCGGGGATGATGAAGGGCGGGGCCATCAGCGGCTCGATGAAGGCCCCCGCAGCCGGCTCCGTGCGCGGCATCGGCGCGGGCGGTCGAACCGGCAGTCCCAGCGCGCTGGGTCGGGGTGCGTCGGCATCCGGTTCGGGTGGCCGGGGCGCCCCCTCGAGCACCGCAGGCTCGACCGCCAAGAGCGGCGTCCGCCCGGGCGCGACCAAGGGCAGCGCCGGTCGCTCCGCTTCCACCGGGTCCACGTCCGGCAAGGGCTCGACCAAGGGCAAGGGCCTGTTCCGCCGTGGCACCAACGGCTCCAGCACCGGCGGCCGCTCGAAGAAGGCGGACGACGAGCGCAGCACCGAGCGCGACTCGCTGGTCTACGAGCAGGACTGGCTCGGCGACGACACCGCCGCGCCGGGGGTCTTGGACTGAGGAAGGCAGCCGCTCACGCCACCACGGTGGTGATGGGTTGAGAAGAGTCGGCCGCGAGGTCGCGCGCCCAAGGCGCGCCACCAATAATAACCAGTTAGGGCCCCACAGCCGCCACCAAAGCCCCCGTGTGGGTGGACAAGCCCCGGCCGGGGCCCCCGCCCCC
>NZ_JANPEO010000369.1:0-4272 GCF_031422975.1 Nocardioides sp.
CTGCATCGCGCAGGTTATCGCCTGAGGGATCTCGCCCGGCTTGCCGGGCGAGCAGACCGAGCCTCGCAGCCGCTTGCGGCAAGAGGGCTGGGGCCAGCAGAGGCCAGGTGCTTGTCCGCTAGGCTCCGCGACATGGCCGAACAGACCTCCTCGTCGATCATGATCGACGCCCCGCCGGGCGACGTCATGGCCGTCATCGCCGACTTCGAGTCCTACCCCGCGTGGGCCAAGGGCGTGACGACGGCCGAGGTGACCGTGCCCGGGACGGACGGGCGCGCCGAGCAGGTCTTCTTCGCGCTGGACGTCTCGCCGATCAAGGACGAGTACACCCTCGTCTACGACTGGGACGGCGACCGCGAGGTCACCTGGACCCTGGCCGAGGGCAAGATGCTCAAGGCGCTCGACGGCTCCTACGTCCTGCGCGACCTGGGCGACGGCTCGACCGAGGTCACCTACTCCCTCGCGCTCGACGTGTCGATCCCGCTGATTGGCATGCTCAAGCGCAAGGGCGAGAAGATCCTGATCGACACCGCGCTCAAGGGCCTGAAGAAGCGCGTCGAGACGCTCTGAGCGCGCAGCCCCCACGCGTGCGGATCCTTCTCTTCACCGGCAAGGGTGGTGTCGGCAAGTCGACCGTCGCCGCGGGTACGGCGACGCTCTCGGCCGCCGCCGGGCACCGGACGCTCGTCCTGTCCACCGACGCGGCGCACTCACTCGCCGACGCGTTCGGCGCCCCGGCCGGAGCCGAGCCCACCGAGGTGGCGCCCCGGCTGTTCGTCCAGCAGGTCGACGCCCAGCTCCGCTTCGAGCAATCGTGGGCGGAGATCCAGTCCTACCTGCTGCGCGTGCTCGACGTCGCGGGCGTCGACCCGGTGGCCGCGGAGGAGCTGGCCGTCATCCCGGGCGCCGAGGAGGTGCTGGCACTGCTGGAGCTGCGCGCCCAGGCCCTGGGCGGCCAGTGGGACGTGATCATCGTCGACTGCGCACCCACTGCCGAGACACTGCGCCTGCTCGCGCTGCCCGAAGCGCTCGGGTGGTACATGGAGCGCATCTTCCCGGTCGAGCGCAGGATCGTGAAGGCGCTGGGGCCGGTGCTGTCCAGGGCCGCCAAGATGCCGATGCCGGAGGACTCCGTGTTCGGCGCGATCGAGCGCCTGCACGCCGAGCTCGACGAGGTCCACGCGCTGCTCACCGGTCCCGACGCCAGCGTGCGGATCGTGCTCACCCCCGAGTCCGTGGTGCTCGCTGAGGCACGCCGGTCCTACACGATGCTCTCGCTGTTCGGCTATCGCGTGGACGGGGTCGTGGTGAACCGCATCTTCCCGACCGAGGACGCCGATGAGTGGCGCGCCGGCTGGGTGTCCGCCCAGGCCGAGGTGCTCGGCCAGGTGAGCGAGTCGTTCGCCGACCTGCCGCTGTGGCGCTCGGTCTATCGCACCGGCGAACCGGTCGGGCTCACTGCGCTGCACGACCTCGCGCGCGAGGTGTACGCCGACGGCGACCCGCTCGCCGTACCCGACGGAACCGGCCCGTTCCGGATCACCCGCAACCACTCCGGAGCCGTGGTGCACCTCGCCCTTCCCTACGTCACCAGCGACGAGGTCGGTCTCGCCAGACATGGCGACGAACTCGTCGTCAGCGTGGCGTCGTATCGTCGTCTCCTCACGTTGCCGCCGGGCCTGAGCCGTCACCAGATCGCAGGTGCCCGAGTGGTCGGCGGCGAGCTCCAGGTCAGATTCAAGGAAGGGGTGTCGTGAGAGACACCGAAGACGCGCGCGGCCCCGAGGTCGGCTCCCTCGCCGAAGAGGCGACCAAGCTGCTGGGTGCCCTCAACGGCTGGGCGCGCGACCAGAGCGGCGGGCTGGGCGAGAGCGTCTCGGGTCTGTCCGAGCACGCCGTCGCTGCCGCGCACGACCTCAACTCCCACCTGGCCACCGGGTCGACCGAGTGCACGGTGTGTCCGGTCTGCCGCACCGTGCATGCCGTACGCCAGCTCAGCCCCGAGGTGAAGGCCCACCTGACCACGGCGGCGTCCTCGCTGGTCCACGCGGCGGCCGGGATCCTGGCCACGGCAGCACCCGCTCCGTCGTCGGAGCGCGGTGGTGTCGAGCACATCGACCTGGATGATCCGGGCGAGGACTGGCCCGAGGAGCCCTCATGAACTCATCTCCGCTGTCCTGTGGCATCGACGTCGGCGGCACCAAGATCGCCGGCGGTGTCGTCGACACCCACGGGCGCATCCTCGAGGAGCTGAAGGTCCAGTCGCCGGCCGAGGACGTCGAGGCGATCGAGGAGGCCATCGCATCGCTCGTCATCGCGCTCGCCTCCAGGCACGAGATCGCGTGCGTCGGCATCGGCGCGGCCGGCTACGTCGACAGCGGACGCGCCCACGTCCTGTTCGCCCCCAACCTCGCCTGGCGTGACCTCGATCTCAAGGCCGAGATGCAGGCGCGCGTCCAGCTGCCGGTCGTGGTGGAGAACGACGCCAACGCCGCGGCGTGGGGCGAGTTCGCCTTCGGCGCCGGCAAGGACGTCGACGACTTCCTCCTGGTCACGGTCGGCACCGGCGTGGGGGGCGGCATCGTCCTCGACGGCCACCTGCACCGCGGTGCCTTCGGTGTCGCCGCCGAGATCGGCCACATGCGTGTGGTGCCCGGCGGTGTCCAGTGCGGCTGTGGCAACCGCGGCTGCCTGGAGTCCTACGCCTCCGGCACGGCGCTCGTGCGCGAGGCTCGCGCCGCGGCGCTCGCTGGCTCGCTGCTGGCGCGCGACCTGCTCGATCGGGTCGGCGGCGACGTCTCTGCGATCACCGGACCGCTCATCACCGAGGCGGCCCGCGCCGGTGACGTCTTCGCCGTCGACCTGCTCTCCGACCTCGGGACGTGGCTGGGGGAGGGCATCGCCTCCCTGGCGGCCGTCCTCGATCCGGCCATGGTCGCCATCGGCGGCGGCGTCAGCGAGGCGGAGGACCTGCTCCTCGACCCCACTCGCGCCGCGTTCGCCAAGCAGCTCACGGGTCGCGGACACCGCCCGGTGGCCGAGATCCGCAGAGCAGAGCTCGGCAACAAGGCGGGTCTGATCGGCGCCGCCGATCTCGCCCGCCGCTGAGCGGGCTCAGCGGGTCAGTCGGGTGCGACGCAGACCGCCGTCGCAGCCGGCACCCAGGGCGCACTCTGACTCGACGTTCGACCCGCTCGTGCGGGCCTGGACGACCTTGAGGACGAGGTAGTTGTTGCCGTTGCTCCCGTCGGCGTCGCTTGCCGCGAGGTACGGGTTGCCGGCACACAGACGGGTCGTGGAGTGATACTTCTCCCTGTTGCTGAAGTGGTAGCCGCACACGGTCGCGGAGACCATCTTGTAGACCGGGAAGATCGTGTTGGTGCCGGTGCCGCTCGAGGTGTCGTCCGTGCACTGGGGCTGCACGCAGAAGACGGGGAAGATGCTCTCCGTCTGCTGCTCGACGAGGTACTTCCACGAGTCTGCGATGTGGCCGGCATCCAGGTTTCCCGGGTCACCGCTCATGCAGGTCGCGGATCCGACGGGGGTCGACGGGCACGCGGCCTCGAGCACCACGGTGAGGCTGCCCGGGGTGCTGACGTTGGCCTGACCGGGGATGACCTTCACCGGGGACTGGCACCCGTTCTTGATCTGTCCCTCGAGCACGGTGGTGGCACCGCTGCGCTCCTCCGGGCAGTCCAGGGTCCACCAGTTGCCGGGGCTCTGGGGCTTGGGGCACTGGGCCGGTGAGCGGGTGCCGTTCCCCGGGAAGTAGACACGGATGAAGTCGCCGGTCCTGTCGACGTACGGCGGCGCCAGCGCGGCCGAGCAGAGGGCGAGCGGCCGCACGTTCTGGGTGGCGATGGGTGCCACGTCCACGGTGGCCTCGGCGCGACGACTCGTCTTGATGGTCCTGCCGCGGCCCGCGAGGGGCCCGAAGGCGGAGGACGTCGTGCCTTCGACGCCGTACTCCACGACCAGCACCTTGAGAGCTGGGTCGCACCTCACCCGGAACTCCGTCTCCGCGGAGGCGGGCAGGTAGCTCTCACGGTTGGCTCTGCGGTACTCGTCGGCCTTCGCGTGGGCGACTGCGATGGCCGCCGAGTTGGCGATCACGCTGTTGCAGGTGCCGGGGTACAGCGTGAGCACCTGGGCCGCCGCCAGAGCTCCGGCATCGGCGGCCTTCTGGAGATTGCGCTTGCTCATGTACGCCTGGCCGAAGTCGATGACGAACCCGGACAGGAGCAGGAGGAAGGTGGCCAGGAGCGCGACCAG
>NZ_JANPEO010000370.1:0-2182 GCF_031422975.1 Nocardioides sp.
AGCACGTGCGTGGGAGCCTGTGGGTTCAGGTCACGGAAGGCGACGGTGACCTCGTCCGCGTGCACGATCTCTGCCGGGATCTCGCCCTCGACGATCTTGCAGAAGAGGCAGTCGTCGGGGCGCTCGGGGGCGGTCATGCCACTCACACTAGATCGAGCGCCTGCGGCGTGTAACCGGAGGAGCACGGCGCGCGTCCGACTACCGTGAAACACATGACTTCCCCCTCTCGGCGACTGGCCTCCCTCCTCTCCCTCGGCGCGCTCGCCCTCGGCGCCACGGCGTGCAGCGAAGAGGTCCCCGACCGCGATCCCTCGCCGGTCTCCAGCGAGTCCGAGGCGACCGACCCGGCGACCGGTTCGCCGAGCGAGACCCCCACCGAGACCGAGACTGCCGACCCTGCAAACACCGTGACGGTGCCGGTCTACTTCGTCGGGGACACTCCGAGTGGTCCGAGGCTGTTTCGCGAGTTCCGGTCGGTGCCCGCCGACAACCCGCTGATGGAGGCCACCGCGCTGATGGTGGCGGGCGATGTGCTCGATCCCGACTACAGGACGCTCTGGCCCCAGGTGGAGATCTCCGACGTGCAGGCGACCGACGGCGTCCTGCTCGTCCAGATCCCCAGCGACGGGTTCACCGACGCGCCTGACGGGATGTCCCCCAAGGCCGCGAGGCTCGCGCTGCAGCAGCTCGTCTACACCCTCCAGGGCGTCCAGCAGGAGCGCGTCCCCGTCCAGATCAAGCGCGGAGGCTCGGACTTCCGCCTGTTCGGCTTGAGCACCGAGACGCAGTTCACCAACGCCGAGGCCCTCGAAGTGCTGGGACTGGTCAACATCACGTCCCCCGAGCAGGGTGCCACCGTCTCGGGCGGCACCCTCGAGGCCAGCGGCGTCGCCTCGTCCTTCGAGGCGAACGTCCTGTGGGAGATCCGGCAGGGCGACAAGGTCGTCCTCGACGGCTTCGCCACGGCCGAGGGCTGGATGGACAAGCTCTACCCGTGGGAGACGTCCATCGACGTCTCGGGCCTCGAGCCCGGCGACTACACGTTCGTCGCGCGCACCGACGACCCGTCCGGGGGCGCCGAGGGCTCCGGCCCGGACGAGGACTCCAAGGACTTCACCCTCGAGTGACGCTGCAGTAAACCGGGACGCCTCCTCGCGCGTCCCACTAGCGTGATGGCCCATGCAGCACTGGCAGACGCAGTGAATCGCACCGACCGCTGGAGCGCCGACCAGGCGCTCGAGGAGTTGTACGCCGCCCACTGGCGCCAGCTCGTCCGGCTGGGCGTGCTCCTGGTGCGCGATGTCGGGACCGCGGAAGAGGTCGTACAGGACGCATTCGTCGCGATGCACGGCCGGTGGGGACGGCTCCGCGACAACGACAAGGCGCTGGCCTATCTCCGGCAGGCGGTCGTCAACCGGTCCCGGTCGGTGCTCCGGCACCAGGTCGTGGTCGCCCGGCACCTGCGGTCCACAGCCTCCCGGGAGCTCGAGACGGCCCCCGATGCGGACACTGGCGCGCTCGACGCGGCCCGGCGCGGGGCCGTACTCACTGCACTCGGTCAGCTGCCCGACCGGCAGCGCGAGGTGCTCGTGCTGCGGCACTACCTCGACCTGTCGGAGGCGGAGATCGCCGACGCGCTGGGCATCGCTCGCGGCTCGGTGAAGTCGCACGCCTCGCGCGGCTCCGCCGCCCTGCGCGAGCTCCTCGCAGACCTCTGGAAGGACGAGTCATGACCGACCACGAGCAGGGCGACCTGCACGACCTCCTCGATGACGCGGTCGCCGACGTCGAGCCGGGCTATGCCCTGGACCGGATCCGCGCGCGCACGACGACCACGAAGCGACGCTGGCCGTACGCCGCAGGCGGGGCCGTCCTCGCCATCGCCGCGTCCTTCACCGCGTTCGCGGTGCTCGGCCCGGACACGGCGCCGCGGGCGACGGATCCGGGATCGACCACGTCGCCCTCCGCCACGGCCACCGACACACCGGCCCCTGAGGTCGTCCCCGTCTACTTCGTCGGCGACACCCCCGACGGTCCCCGGCTGTACCGCGAATTCCAGGCGGGTAGCGGCCCGGAGGGCGCCAAGATGTTCGCCCTGCGTGCTGCCTTGTCCGGGGCGGCCGACCCGGACTACAGATCGCTCTGGCCCGCAGGAGCCACGATCGAGAAGTACTTCATGGCG
>NZ_JANPEO010000371.1:0-13955 GCF_031422975.1 Nocardioides sp.
CGAGAGGTACTTGTCCCGGGTGGTCGGCCGTAGTTGCTCGCCCTTGCTGTTGCGCCTCGATGCGATCCAGGCTTCCGCGTATTCACGGAACTTCGGCAGTGGATCCACTTGGGCCGCCCGTTGAGCCATCTCGAGCCGCGTCTTCGGCGGCACCCAAGTCTCTGGCGCCTCCACCTGGCGCCGCTCGGCCGCTAGCCAGGCCTCTGCGTCCATGCGTGCGGTGAACGTCGCGGGGGCGGTCACGGTCTGCCCGGAGGGGCTGGAGTAGCGCGCCTGGAAGCGCCCGCTCGGGAGCTTCCTGATGCTGCCGAAACCCCGTTTGCTGCTTCGCCTCGTCGCCATGTCGCCCGCCTCGTCGTGCCAGATACGTGCCACTTACGTGCCACTTACGTGCCAGATCTAAACACACTTGAGTCCACTCGTGTTCACAGCCCAACAGTCGAGTTGGTGACATCGTCCCAGGTCAGAGCGGTAAAGAGATGTTCTGGCCGCGAAAGTCCAGACCAGTCCAGACGCCTTGGCGGCCGCTTCAAATCCCACCGCCACCGCCAACCGACAGCCGGATCCTCAGGGTCCGGCTGTCGCGCATTTCGGGCACCCCGAAGGGTGATCGAGCGCGGAGCCGCTCGGGCTGTGGGCGCGTCAGAGTAGGTCGAGCGCGATCAGCGGGTCGCCCTCCTGGACGACGTCGCCGACGGCGACCTTGATGGCCGTGACCCGGCCGGGGCGCTCGGCCAGCACCGGGATCTCCATCTTCATCGACTCGAGCAGGACGACGGTGTCGCCGGCGCCGATGGTGTCGCCGACCTCGCAGTCGACGCTGAGGACATTGGCAACCATCTCGGCGAGGATCTCGGTCGACTGCGTACGGGCCATGTTCGCGACGCTAGTGGTTACCGCGGCGTACGAAGTGCTCCACGAAGCTGGCCGGAGTCGCGTGACGCGACCCCACCTCAGAGTTCCGCGAAGCGCGAGGGCTCCGGCCGGTGGGCGTCGGCCTCCTCGGCGCGCCGGCCGCGGCGACCGCGGGGCGCGGTGAGGGCCAGGTCCAGGCGGACGAGGAGATAACCGACGAGCAGCCCGAGCACGAGGGAGTAGATGCCGCGGAGCCCGGCCTCGAGGAAGGATCCGTCCGGCTCGAGCAGGCCCTGCGCCATCGGCACGGTGGCGGTCACGCCGAAGGCGCACACCCACCATCCCTGTCGGCGACGGGCACGCTGGAAGCAGCCCCAGAGCAGGGCGGGGATGCCCAGGAACACGACCAGCGGCCGAGGGAACGCGCCGATCCGGTCGGTGGTCCAGGCGGCGAAGTCGAGCGCGGAGGCGACCACCGACCCCACGCCGTACCGACGAAGGAGCTCGCCGTAGGCCAGCGTGAGCACGAGCACCGCGACGCCGACGAGCACCGAGATCAGGCCGCGTCGGCCGAGACCGTGGATACCGGCGCCGAGGCGGTAGACCAGCGCGAACATGAGGACGAGGGCGAGCAGGGTCGAGGCATAGTCGAAGCGCGGCTCGGTGATCGTGGGCTCGAAGCCGACCGCGGCCAGCGCCGTGAACCCCGAGACGACGGTCGCGATCAGCGCCTCACGTGCGGCGAGCCAGAAGCTGACGGCCGGCACCGTGGCCATCACGGCATAGACGCCGCCGACAACCACGGTCAGCACGGCCGCACCCGTCTGCAAGGTGGGGCCGCCGACGACGACGGCGGCCAGACCGATGCCCCCCGCGAGCAGGAGTGCGATGAGGGGTCGTCCACCGGTCCGGTGGGCCAACGCCGCGGAGAGGACGGTGGCCACGGCGATCGCGCCGGCTCCGTCGACCCAGTGCGGTCCGATGCCGGCCACGGCACAGCCGAGCGCGACCAGCCCGGCGACCAGCATCGCCACGCCGGCCGCCGCCGCACTCAGCGACGGCACGCGGCGGGGCCTCACGAACGCAGGTTCCGCGGCCACCCGCTCGCGGGGAGGCTTCGGAACCTTCGCCGGCTTCGGGGGACGCCGTTGTCTCGCGGGCTTCTCCGCGATGCGACGCCCCTTGGCCGAGCCCTTCGCTGGGCCTTCAGGGGACGCGGACACGGCGACGAGGCTACAGTCGCCGGTTGGCGAGTGAGGGATTGGTACGCCGCGCCTCGTCCAGCACCGCGCGTTCGAGCACGGCATCGACGACCGTCTCGTCCGGCCCCGCCTCCACGAGCACGTCGCCGAGCGGATCGACGACCATCGAGTGCCCGCAGTAGCGCGGACCGGGCTGGCCGACCGCGACCACGTGAACGGTGTTCTCGATGGCTCGGGCCCGCACGAGGGTGCGCCAGTGGTCGACCTTCCGGTCGCCGGCGACCCACGCGGCAGGGACGACCAGGGCCTGGGCACCTTCGTCGACGAGCAGGCGGGCGAGCTCGGGGAAGCGCAGGTCGTAACACGTCATCAGGCCCACCCGGAAACCCGCGACGTCCACCACGCGGGGCGTGATGTCTCCCGCGAGCAACCGGTCGGACTCACGGAAGCCGAACGAGTCGTAGAGGTGGATCTTGCGATAGCTCGCCTGGACGGCACCGCGGACGAGCAGCGTGTTGAACGGTCGCTCCGGGTCGTTGCTCGTCTCGAACATGCCGGCCACGACGGTGGTGCCCAGCCGGGCGGCCAGCGCGTCGACGGCCTGCGCGAAGGGGCCCTCCAGCGTTTCGGCGTACGAACCGAGCGGTTCGGACGGGTCGCCGAACTCCCGCGCGAACGCCTCGGGCAGCACGACCAGGTCGGGCTCGCCGTCGGCGGGCAGCGCGGCGAGCCGGGCCCGGTTGACGGCCGGGTCGAGGTCGCTGGCCCACTGCACGAGTCGGACGCGGAGCTGATGGGAGGTCACGCCCCCAGACTGCCAGCCCGGCGTCCGCACTGGGAGACTCCGGGCATGAACTTCGACCTGGGGGCGGCCGGCTTCAGCGGTGTGCTCCTCGCCGGCGGCACCGCGGTGCGCATGGACGGGATCGACAAGTCGAGCATCGAGCTCGGCGGACGGACCCTGTTGGAGATCTGTCTCGACGCCTTCCTCGACGCCGACGAGGTGGTCGTCGTCGGTCCGCGCACCGTGCGGACCACCCGGCCGGTGACCTTCACCCGGGAGGATCCGCCCCTGGGTGGCCCGGTGGCCGGCCTGCTCACCGGCGTCGACGTGTTGTTGCGGCCCCCGCTGCTGATCGGTGTGCTCGCCGTGGACATGCCACGCGTGTCGGCGCACACCTTCCGCCGCCTCCGAGAGGCGGCGGCGGGCCACGACGGGGCGTTCCTCCACGACCCGGCGGGGCGTCGAGCGCTGTGCGGTGTGCTGAGCGCCGACGCCCTGCGCCGCGTCCGGCCCGACCTCGAGGGGCAGCACGGCATGTCGATGCGCAGCCTGCTCGCCGACCTCGATCTCGCCCGGGTCGGGGCCGTCGGTGACGAGGCCCAGGACATCGACACCTGGACCGACCTGCGCGATCTGGACGCGTGAGCACAGAGCGCGCCACTTGCGGCGCGACCGGTGTAGACGACAGATTGGAGGGGTGAACCTCCACGACTGGATCGATGAGCTCTGCGACGTACTCGATGTCGAGACCGAGGTCGACGAAGGCCTCCTCCTCGACCTGGCTCGCGCAGCGGCAACCAACGTGCAGAAGACGGCGGCCCCGATCACGACCTACCTCCTGGGCTTCGCGGCCGGCTCCACCGGCGCCAACCCGGAGGCGGTGGAGGCGCTGGCCGCCAAGGCCCAGCTCCTGTCGGACCACTGGGACCGGCCGGCCGACGCTCCCGACCCCGACGACATCGACGATCCGGTGCCCGACGACTCCGGGGTCGACCACACCGGCGAGCACTTCGACGACGACGAGGACGAATAGCCCCCATGCGAGCGGTCATCGCCTCCGGCGCCGGAGGCCCTGAAGTCCTGTCCGTCGGTGAGGTTCCCGAGCCCACCCTCCGCCCCGGGGAGGTGCTCGTCGACGTCGCCGCGACGGCCGTCAATCGCGCCGACACCCTGCAACGGATGGGGCTCTATCCGGTCCCGCCGGGCAACTCCGAGATCATCGGCCTCGAGTGCAGCGGCACGATCGCCGAGCTCGGACCCGATGTCGGCTCGGAGGCCGACGGCTGGTCCGTCGGTGACGAGGTGTGCGCACTGCTGACCGGCGGTGGGTACGCCGCCCGCGTGGCCGTCCCCGCCGGCCAGCTGATGCCCGTGCCGGACGGAGTGTCGTTGGTCGACGCCGCGGCGCTGCCCGAGGTCGCGTGCACCGTGTGGTCCAACGTCTTCATGGTCGCCGGCCTGCAGCCAGGCGAGACGTTCCTTGTCCACGGCGGCGCGGGTGGCATCGGCACGATGGCGATCCAGCTGGCCACGGCGCTGTCGGCGAAGGTCTTCACCACCGCCGGATCGGCGGAGAAGCTGGCGATCTGCGCCGACCTCGGCGCGGACGTGACGATCAACTACCGCGACGAGGACTTCGTCGAGGTGTTGAAGGCCCATGGTGGGGCCGACGTCATCCTCGACAACATGGGTGCGAAGTATCTCGCCCGCAACATCGACGCGCTCGCCACGTCGGGACGGCTGGTGATCATCGGCATGCAGGGCGGCGTCAAGGCCGAGCTTGACATCAGCGCCCTGCTGCGCAAGCGTGCCGCAGTCATCGCGACCACCCTGCGCGCCCGACCCGCCGAGGAGAAGGCAGCCATCTGCGCAGAGGTCGTCGAGCACGTCTGGCCGCTCGTCGCCGAGGGTGCCGTGGTGCCCGTCGTCCACGACCGGCTGCCGCTCGAGGAGGTCGCCACCGCCCATCGCCTGATGGAGGACAGCGGCCACATCGGCAAGATCGTGCTGACGCTCTGAGCGCATGCCCGGCCGGGTCATAGGGTGGTGCCCATGAATGAACAGCAGGCAGGCGGGGGTTCCGGCGAGGAGCAGATCGTGATCGTTGGCCCGGACGGCCAGCCGGTCGGCACGATCCCGAAGAGCGCGCTGCCGACGGTCTCCGCCGACGACGACGACCGCGAGGGAGAGCGCCACATCACCGAGCTGGTCGAGCAGCCGGCCAAGGTGATGCGGATCGGTTCGATGATCCGCCAGCTGCTCGAAGAGGTGAAGGCCGCGCCGCTCGACGAGGCCAGCCGCAACCGCCACAAGGAGATCCACCCGGCGTCGATCAAGGAGCTCGAGGCCGGCCTCGCGCCCGAGCTGGTCGAGGAGCTCGACCGGCTCTCACTGCCCTTCACCGAGGAGGGCATCCCCTCGGAGAGTGAGCTGCGGATCGCACAGGCCCAGCTCGTCAGCTGGCTCGAGGGGCTCTTCCACGGCATCCAGACCGCCATCTATGCCCAGCAGATGGCCGCCCGCGGTCAGCTGGAGCAGATGCGCAAGGCGTTGCCCGGCATGGCTCCCCAGCACGGAGAGCAGGGTCAGCCGCAGGGGATGCCGACCATGCCCACCCGGGATGCGGCGGAGCCGGGCTCCAGCGGGATGTACCTCTAGGTCGTACGCCGCCGCGCGTCCGACGTTGCGGCGGCCCCCTCGTCGGACGTCGAGCGGGACGTCCGACGTACTGGTCGTCGGGGCAGCCACATCGTCGGACGTCCCAGCTGATGTCCGACGTCCCGGCCGCCGCCGTGTCGGACGTTGAGGGCGAGCCTGCTAGGTCATGCGCCGCCGCGCCTCGTCCGGAACTTCCACCCGAGCGAGTGGAAGTTCAGGTCGTACGCCGGCGTGCGCGCCACCCGCGGACCAGGAAGTAGCCCATGGCGATCAGCACGAGGGCGCCGAAGACCGCGCGCGCGGCGGAGAACTGCTCGTAGCTGAGCCCTAGGGTGCGACGCTCGGCCTGCAGGTAGCCCGCCTTCGGCGCGGTGCCCTCGCCCAGCTGGTCGAGGATCTCGCCGTAGTAATCCCCGGGGGCCGTCACGGTCAGGCACCCGTTGCTCGTCACTTCACCGGCGTCCATCTGGCCGAAGACGATCAGCCGGTCGCCGGGGGACGCCGTCATCGCAGACGTCACCTCGTCCCCTGGGCTCACGACGTCGACCCGCCGCGTCACGTCCCCCTTGAACACCCGGTCGACCCGCACTGTCGTGATCACGTCGTCGCCGGACTCCCGCCGATCGGCCACCACGCCCGAGAGGGCCACGTCGCTGGTGTCGAGGAAGTCGGCGGAGGGTTCGACGCACGAGGCGGCAGCCGGCCCTGCGCTCAACTGCACGGCGCCAGTGGTCGCTGCGAGGAGCACGACCAACCCGGCGAGCCGCCGGGCCACCACTCTCACCTGCGTGCCAGTCGTCCCACGACGAGCAGTCCGAGGAGCCCGACCAGCACGAGCGCGCCGCCGGGTGCCGCGAGCCGCGAGACCGAGGCGGGGGTTGCCTCTTCGACCTTGGTCATCGTCGGCGCGGGCGGAGCAGGCCGGGCGACGTCCTCGCCGGCGCCGAGCGTCTTCTCGATCTCGGTGACCCGGCCGATGTTGGCCGGCCCGGACCCACCACAGCTCGTGGCGGTGTAGGGCGGGCTGTCGCCCGTCACGAGGAACACGTAGTCGGTGCCGACCTTGAGCTCGCCGAGACCGCAGGCCGTGGTGGCCTGGTTGGAGGTGATGGTGGTGTCCCGGTCGACCGTGCCCTTGTAGGAGTGGGTGGCCGTGACGGCGTACTCAAACTTCTGCCCGACCGCGGTGACCCCGTCGACCGTGGCGATGAAGACGGCGTCGGCACGCTGTGCCTGCCGGTCCACGTCGGCCACCTGGCACTTGCAGGCGAAGGCAGGAGCGGCGGTCGCGAGCACGAGCCCGGACATCGCCAGCAACGCAGCGATCAGCACGCGTACAACCCTCATCGACATGGGCTCAGCCTAGCGAGAGGTCGAACACCTCGGTCAGCACCGCGGCCACGCCGTCCTCGTCGTTGCGCGGCGCGACGTGGTCGGCGAGCGCGAGCACGTCCGGGTGCGCGTTGGCCATGGCGTACGACGTCCCGGCCCACGCCAGCAACGGCAGGTCGTTGGGCATGTCGCCGAAGGCGATCACCTGGTCGGCGCTGATGCCCATCTCGGCCGCGAGTGTTGCCAGGGTCGTGGCCTTGGTGACGCCGACCGCACTCATCTCGACGAGAGTGCCCACCGACGACCAGGTCGTGGTGACGAGGTGGCCGATGACCTCCTCGGCCCGGTCCCAGAAGGTCTCCGGGGCGATGTCCTCGTGCCGCGCCAGCAGCTTGACGACGGTCTCGTCGGCGATCGACTCGAGATCACCCAGCGGGATGTCGCGCGTGGCGTTGACGTTGAGGCGAGGCATGAAGGCCTCCTCGCGGGCGAAGCCGGTCGTCTTCTCGAGGGCGAACGTGGTCCCCGGGATTGCCTGCCGGAGCAGTCTCCCGACCGCGACCAGGGTGTCGACGTCGATGGTGAGGGCACGCGCCACCTCGTGCGCGGCCACGTCGTAGACGATCCCGCCGTTGCTGCAGATCGCCAGCCCGTGCCCCCCGACGTCGGCCCACAACGTCTCCATCCAGCGGATGGGCCGCCCGGTCGTGAAGACGACGGGCACACCGAGCTCGTCGAGGGCCGTGAGGACGGCGCGGGTCCGATCCGTCACGGTGCCGTCGGTGTGGAGCAGGGTGCCGTCGAGGTCGGTGGCGACGAGGCGTGGCCTCACGCCGGCGCCCTCAGCGGTCGGGCCATCACGAGCTCGCCGTCCTCGTTGCCGCCGCGCAGCTCGGTGAAGCCGCACTTGGCGAGCACCCGGAGGCTGGCGGAGTTCTCGGGCGAGACGGACGCCCGCACGCGTACGCCGACCGCGTCGGTCAGCGCCAGCAGCGCGCGTACCGCCTCGGTGGCCACACCGCGGCCACGCGCATCGGAGACCAGCCCGTAGCCGATCTCGACCTCCTCCACGTCATCGGACGAAGGGGTCGGCGGACCGTAGAAGCCGATGGAACCGAAGACGAGCCCGTCGAACGTGCGGGTGATGTGCCGCGGCCCCCACGGGTCGGCGCCGCGCGCCATCGAGGCGGCATCGCGGTCGTCTGGGCGCGGGTAGTCGGGGTGCCAGCGCGGGTCGCGACCGCCGGCGAGCATCAGCGCAGCCTCCTCGGCGGTGAACAGGTCGAGCGTCAGCCGTTCGGTCGTCACCGTCGGCGGCAGGCTCACGGAAACCACCGGGACAGCTCCTGCGCCAGGCCGTCCTCGTCGACCGTGCCGGTCACGTCGTCGGCAGCGGCACGGACCTCCTCGACGGATTGGCCCATCGCGACCCCGCGGCCGGCCCAGCCGAGCATCTCGATGTCGTTGCGACCGTCCCCGATGGCGAGCACGTCGGCGGCGTCGATGCCGAGCTTGTCGCAGACGATCTGCAGCCCGCTCGCCTTGGAGACGCCGACCGGCGAGAGGTCGAGCCACGCGGTCCAGCCGACCACGTAGTCGGTGCCGTGCAGGCCAAGCCGGGCGGCGAGCTCGACGAAGTCGTCGGCGGAGGCCTCCGGATCCCGGATGATCACGCGGCTGACCGGGCCGGCGACGATGTCGTCGACGTCGGTGATGATCATCTCGCCGGAGAGCTCACCCTCGGGGAAGTGCCGGTTGACGCGATAGCCGATGCCGCGCTCCTCGACGGCGACCAGCGCGTCGGGGTGGTGCTCCAGCACCTCCTCGACTGCCCGGCGCGCGTCGAAGGTCTCCTCGTGGACGACCTCGAGCGGGGGGTAGCGGAAGATCACCGCACCGTTGGACGCGACCACCCAGATCGGGTCCTCGGCGACCGCCGGGAGGTCGAGCAGGTCGGCGACCTTGTCCATGCCGTGCGGCGAGCGGCCGCTCGCGAGCACGATGTGCGCGCCGGCTTCGATGGCGCGGTGGACTGCGGCATGCGTTGCGGGGGTGATCAGCTCACTGGTCTGGCCGGCACCCTCGATCCACGCGAGCAGAGTGCCGTCGATGTCGAGCGCGACGAGTCGCGGCTGCCAGTCCCTCGGAGGCTGAGGAGGGCGCTCTGCGCCGGTCACGAAAGTGGCGTCAACGTCTCGAGGCCCCCGAGATAGGGCCGCAGGGCATCGGGCACCCGCACCGATCCGTCCGCTTGCTGGTGCGTCTCCAAGATCGCCACGATAGTGCGGGTGATCGCGGTCAACGTCCCGTTGAGGGTCGCGACCGGGATGTTGCCCGACGCGCCGCGCTGGCGGATGTCGAGGCGACGGCTCTGGAAGTCGGTGCAGTTGGACGTCGACGTGAGCTCGCGGAACTTGCCCTGGGTGGGGATCCACACCTCGCAGTCGAACTTGCGCTGGGCGCTCAGGCCGAGGTCACCGGCGGCCACGTCGATCACGCGGTAGGCGAGCTCGAGCTTGTCCAGGAACTCCTTCTCCCACTCGAGCAGCCGCTGGTGCTCGGCATAGGACTCCTCGAGCGTCGTCAGGACGAACATCTCGACCTTGTCGAACCAATGGACGCGGATGATCCCCTTGGTGTCCTTGCCGTGCGAGCCGGCCTCCTTGCGGAAGCAGGGGCTGAACGCGGCGTAGCGCAACGGCAGCTTGTCGGCGTCGAGGATCTCGTCGCTGTGATAGGCCGCCATCGGCACCTCGGAGGTGCCCACGAGATAGAGGTCCTCGCCCTCGATGCGGTAGACGTCGTCGGCGGCCTGGCCGAGGAAGCCGGTGCCCTCCATGGCGCGCGGCTTGACCAGCGACGGGGCGATCACCTGCGTGAAGCCGGCGTTGCGGGCCTGGTCCATCGCCATGTTGACCAGCGCCAGCTCGAGCTGGGCGCCGATGCCGGTCAGGAAGTAGAAGCGCGAGCCCGAGACCTTGGCGCCGCGCTCGAGGTCGATGGCGCCGAGCAGGCGGCCGAGCTCGATGTGGTCGCGCGGCTCGAAGTCGAACTCCCGCGGCGTCCCGACATGCTCCAGCACGACGAAGTCGTCCTCGCCGCCGGCGGGCGACTCGTCGGCGGCCGGGTTGGGGATCGACTTGAGCGCCTCGTCCCATTCCGCCTCCGCGGCGGCCTGGGTGACCTCGAGGTCCTTGACCTCCGCGGACAGCGCCTTGGTGCGGGCGAGCAGCTCGGCCTTCTCCTCGCCCTGGGCCTGGGCGACCTGCTTGCCCAGCGACTTCTGCTCGGCGCGCCTGGCCTCGTAGGTCGCGATCGCGCTGCGGCGGGACTCGTCCGCGGCGAGCGCTCGGTCGACCACGTCGGGAGACAGCCCCCGCTTCACCTGGGCGGCGCGGATGCGGTCGGGGTCGTCTCGGAGCAGGCGGGCGTCGATCATGTGGGGGTCCCTGCGGCGAGGGCAGCGCAGCGAGGCTCGTGGTGGGGTGAGGTCACACGGTGCAGGCTAGTCGCGAGGGGGGCGGAACCGCACCCGGCATACTGTGCCGGTGCTCGACCGTCCTCGTTCCGTCGTCCTTGCCTGGGCAGCCGTCCTCGCCACCTTGTTCGGCGTCCTCGCCTTCGTGGTGACCCAGGTCGAGCGCTATCCGCTCGCGGGCCTCGACACCTGGGGCCGCGACGCCGAGGACTGGGCCGACGGTCACACGAGTCTCCTGGCGCTGCTCCGCGTGATCGAGTCTGCCTTCGGCACCGTGGGCATGACAGTCATCACCGCGGTGGTCGCGGCCGGGCTCGCCTTCAGCAGGCAGCGGCGGGCCGCCATCTACGCGGTGCTGGTGATGACCAGCACCTCGCTGGTCACGACCGGCGTGAAGATCTGGCTCGGCCGTGACCGGCCCGACTGGCAGGACCCGACCAACTTGCTCTCGAGCAAGTCGTTCCCGTCGGGCCACGCCTCCTCGGTGGCAGCGATGGCCTGCATCCTCGTGCTGCTGGTGGTCATGCTCGTACGTCGCCTGAACTACCGTCGCATCGCCTTCATCGCGATCGCGCTGCTGGTCGTGGTCGTCAGCCTCGACCGGATCCTGCTCGGGCGGCACTACCCCACCGACACCCTCGGCGGCATCCTGCTCGGCGCCTCGTGCGCGATAGCGTGGCTGGCCTTGTACAACCCGCTGCCCCGCTCCCACGCCGAGAAGATCGAGCCGCTCAGTGAGGTCTTCACCTCCGAGCGCCGCCTGGCGGTGGTGCTGAACCCGATCAAGGTCGAGGACACCGGTCAGTTCCGCACGATCGTGAACGCGATGGCGGTCGAGTCCGGCTGGTCGGAACCGACCTGGCACTACACGACCATCGAGGACCCGGGCGGTGGGATGGCCGAGAAGGCTTCGGTCGACGGCGCCGATCTCGTGCTCGTCTGCGGCGGCGACGGCACCGTGCGCGAGGTGTGCGCCGAGCTCGCCGGCACCGGCATTCCGGTCGGCATCATCCCGGCGGGCACCGGCAACCTGCTGGCCCGCAACCTCGACATCCCGCTCTACCTCCGGTCCGCGATCGACGTCGCCCTCAACGGCCAGGACCGCGCGATCGACCTCGTCGACGTGAGTGGTGACGGCATCGAGCCCACGCACTTCATGGTGATGGCCGGCATGGGCTTCGACGCCGCGATCATGGACGGCGTCAACGACGACATCAAGCAGAAGATCGGCTGGATCGCCTACGTCATCTCGGGGCTGAGGTCCCTGATGTTCCCCGCGATCAAGATCGAGCTCACCGTCGATGACGGCGAGCCGAGCATCCACCGGGCCCGCACCGTCGTGGTCGGCAACGTGGGCTACCTCCAGGCCGGGATGCCCCTGCTGCCCGATGCCTCGATCGACGACGGACTGCTGGACGTGGTGATCCTGCACCCCAAGAGGTTCCTGTCCTGGATCCCGCTGGCGGTCCGCGTGCTGGCCAAGAGCTCCTCCACCGACGAGCTCATCGACCGCCGCCGCGGCGCGAAGGTCGTCGTCCGCGCGTTCAGCGACACCCCCCGCCAGCTCGACGGTGACTCGATCGGCCCCGGTCGCGAGCTGCGCATGGAGTGCGTGCACGGGCGACTGCTGGTCCGCGTCCCGCGCTAGACGACGCCGCTAGGTTCGGGCCATGCCTGCGCCGTACCCGTCCGTGTGGCGACCCTCGCACCTCCACCCGACCCGGTGGCTGGCGGTGGCGATCGGCGCACAGCCCTGGCTCCCCCGGGTTGCCCCGCACATCGTGCGGACCGACCTGCTGCTGCGCCAGCTCACGGGCGGACGGATCACGCTGCTCACGTTCGCCGGGCTGCCGGAGCTCTTCTTGACCGTCGCCGGGCGCAGGACCGGGCGGGTGCGCACCACGCCGCTGCTGTGCGTGCCGAGGGACGGCTCCTGGCTGGTGGCCGGTTCCAACTGGGGCGCGCCGAGACCGCCGGACTGGGTCTCCAACCTGGCTGCCGCCGACATCGCCAAGGTCGGCTTCCACGGCCGCGACACCGAGGTCGCCGCGAGTCTGCTCGAGGGCGGCGAGCGCGCAGCCGCGTGGCGGGACATGCTCGAGGTGTGGCCCAACTACGCCACGTACGCCGAGCGCACCGCCCGCGACATCCCGGTCTTCCGGCTCACTCCCGTGGGCTGATGGGCGGACTCACGCTCGCGCGTGCGCGATCGCCTCGTCCTCCTCGGGGGAGAGCTGCTGCTCGCACGCCCAGCCGGTGATCGACTTGGCGTAGGTGCGGGCATCGCTGCGGCCATGGATCGAGGTGAGCACCACGCCGTGCCCGGCATCGTCGAGCAGCGCGATGCTCCAGCTCAGGTGCCCGCCGACGTCGCCGAAGGCGTCGTAGCGCACGACCGAGAGGTGGCGCAACGAGTCGACGGCCTCCGCCTTGAGCGCGGCGACCTCCTGCCGCAGCCCGTGCACGTCCTGGGGCAGCGCGTCGGCGGTGGGCCGCTTGGTCGAGGCCGTACGCCGCAGCCCGATCACGGCCAGGACGAGGGCGGCCAGCGCGACGACCAGGGCGAGAACGGCAACGATGAGCACGCCGCCGAGCCTAGGTTGACGCCTGAGACGCGAGGCTCGCGACACGGCCCCGCGTGGAAAGATCGCAGGCGTGACCACCTCCCCGTCCTCCCCCCGCCGACGGATCGCCTATCAGGGCGAGCCCGGAGCCAACTCCCACCTCGTGTGCCAGCAGCACTACCCGGACTGGGAATCGGTGGCCTGCGCGTCCTTCGAGGACGTCTTCGCGGCGGTGGAGAGCGGCGACACCGACCTCGCGATGATCCCGATCGACAACTCGATCGCCGGCCGGGTCGCGGACATCCACCACTTCCTGCCCACCAGCGACCTGCACATCGTCGCGGAGAAGTTCCTGCGCATCCAGTTCGCGCTGATGGTCACCCCCGGCACGGACGTCTCGACACTGCGGACCGTGCACAGCCACGTGCACGCGCTCGGCCAGTGCCGCGGCGTCATCCGCGAGCTGGGGCTCAAGGCCGTCGTCTCCGGCGACACCGCCGGCGCCGCCCGCGAGGTCGCCGAGGCCCAGGACCCCACCCAGGCCGCGATCGCGCCGCCGCTGGCGGCCGAGATCTACGGACTCGAGATCCTGCGCAACGACATCGAGGACGAGGACCACAACACGACGCGCTTCATCGTCTTGTCCCGGGACTTCGAGCAGGCGTCCAGCGACGCGGGACAGATCGTCACGACGTTCATCTTCAACGTGCGCAACCTGCCCGCCGCGCTCTACAAGGCACTCGGCGGCTTCGCCACCAACGGTGTGAACATGACCAAGCTGGAGAGCTACATGGTCGGCGGCCACTTCACCGCGACCCAGTTCCTGGCCGAGGTCGACGGCCACCCCGACGACCCCGGGGTGAGGAACGCTCTCGAGGAGCTGGCGTTCTTCACCACCGAGGTCAAGGTTCTCGGCGTCTACCCCGCGGACGCGTTCCGCAACAACTGACTCCCGCCGTGTGTGCGGTGCGGTGGCGATAGGTTCGGCCCGTGACCGACGACCGCCCCGACGACCGGACCGCCGACCTCGGCTTCGCCCGGGTAGACCTCGACCGCGCCGCGCGCACCGGTGATCCCGAGGT
>NZ_JANPEO010000372.1:0-1884 GCF_031422975.1 Nocardioides sp.
GAGCGGGTTCTTGGCGAGGTACTGCTGGTGCGCGTCCTCGGCGTAGAAGTAGGGCGCCTGAGACGCCGGACGGATCTCCGTGGTGATGTCGCCGAGTCGGCGGCGGACCAGCTCGTCGCCGTACACCTTCGTGAGCTCACGCGCCGTGGTCTCCTGCTCCGGCGAGGTGAAGTAGATCGCCGAGCGGTACTGCGTGCCGACGTCGTAGCCCTGGCGCATGCCCTGGGTCGGGTCGTGGATCTCGAAGAACTTCTTCTCGAGGTCCGCGAAGGACGTGACGGCGGGATCGAAGACGATGCGCACAGCCTCGGTGTGGCCGGTGCGGCCCGAGCAGACCTCGTCGTAGGTGGGGTGCGTGGTGTGGCCGCCGGCGTAGCCGACGGACGTCGACCAGACCCCCGGCACCTGCCAGTAGATCTCCTCCGCGCCCCAGAAGCAGCCGAGGCCGAAGATCGCGACCTCGAAACCGTCGGGGATCTCGTCCGACACGACGGGGGTCTTGAGGACGACGTGATCGCCGAGGGCCCAGGGCTGGGCCGCGCGCCCGGGCAGCGCTTCGTCCGCGGAGGGGAGGGTTGAGGGCTTGCCGAATCCGAACATGTCTCCATTGTCCGGGGTCGGACAAGGGCCGGGGAAGTCTCGCTCGTGCCCGGCCGTGCCGATCGCTACCGTGGGGCGCCAGATCGAATCCACGTCGATGGACGGAGCAACACGTTGAGCCACCGCGACCACCGGCTGCGCGACGACTTCACCGCGCAGTTCGGCGCCGTGCCGGACGCCGAAGCGCTCGCCCCCGGCCGGGTCAACCTGATCGGTGAGCACGTCGACTACAACGGCGGTCGCTGCCTGCCGATGGCGATCTCGCAGTCGACGTACGCCGCAGTCCGGCTGCGCTCCGACACGACCGTGACGATTCGCAGTCGCCAGCAGGCCGACGCCTGGACCGGCGACGTGACCCGGCTGGGACCCGGTGACGCGACCGGCTGGGTGGCGTACGCCGCAGGGGTGGTGTGGGCCATGCGCGAGCGTGGCCTCGACGTGCCCGGCCTCGACGTGCTCGTCGACGGACAGGTGCCGCTGGGCGCGGGACTGTCGAGTTCGGCCGCCCTCGAGTGCTCGGTCGCGTTGGCGCTCAACGCCGCCCTCGGCCGCCCGGACTCCCCGGACGTGCGACGCGCGCTGATCGAGGACTGCATCCGCGCCGAGCGTGACGTGGCCGGTGCCCCGACCGGTGGGATGGACCAGACCGTGTCCATGCTCGGCCGGGCCGGACACGCGCTCCTGCTCGACTGTGCGACGGGGAGGACCACCGACGTGCCGTGGCAGCCCGAGGCCGCTGGACTGGCCCTCCTCGTCATCGACACCCGCGCCGCCCACGCGCTGGCAGACGGGGGCTACGCCGATCGACGAGCGACCTGCGAGTCCGCTGCTGCCCTGCTCGGCGTGTCCTTCTTGGCCGAGGTGACCGACCCCGAGGCCGCGCTGACCCGGCTCGCCGGCGACCCCGTCCGCCAGCGCAGGGCCCGGCACGTGTTCACCGAGCTGCAGCGCGTCGATGCGGCCGTCACCGACCTCGCCGCCGCCGACTTCTCCGCGTTCGGTCGACTCCTCACCGCCTCGCACGCATCGCTTCGTGACGACTTCGAGGTGTCCTGCGCCGAGCTCGACGTGACGGTCGAGGCCTGCCTCGCCGCTGGCGCGCTGGGTGCCCGGATGACCGGCGGCGGCTTCGGTGGCTCGGCCATCGCGCTGCTTCGGGAGGCTGACGTGGACGATGCCGTCGCGGCGTGCACGGAGGCGTTCGATATCCGGGGCTGGCGGGCACCCCGGTGCCTGCCAGCGATCGCTGCCGGAGGCGCGCGCGTCCTGGGCTAGACAAATGAG
>NZ_JANPEO010000373.1:0-5368 GCF_031422975.1 Nocardioides sp.
CGTGTGTAGACACCCCTTGTAGCAATTTATTCACCTGTCGGGTGGGGGCTCCCTAAACGGCAGCCCCCACTCGCCAGCCCGGACTCATCCATCACCCCCGGAGAGACTGCGATGTTCGCCTATATCGTCAAGCGGCTGATCTCAGGGTTCCTCGTCGTGACACTCGTGTCCATGGCGGTGTTCGCCCTGTTCTGGTACGGCCCGTCCAGCCCGGCACAGCCCATTTGCGACCGCGAGACCAGCAACCGCTGCGGGGATCGCATCGAGATCTACAAGGAGAACCTGGGTTACAACAACCCGATCTACTCCGAGTACGGCAAGTTCGTGAAGGGCATCTTCGTCGGCCGCGACATCAAGTTCAGCTCGACGACCTACGAGTGCGGTGCGCCGTGCCTCGGTCTCTCCTACAACACCAAGGTGCCGGTGACCCACGAGCTCGTCAGTCGGCTCCCGGCGACCATCTCTGTCGCGGTGGGCGGTGCCTTCCTCTATCTCCTGCTGGGTGTGCCCATCGGCGTCGCCGCCGCTCGACGGCGCGGCTCGGTGACCGACAAGGCGCTTGTCTCCAGCTTCCTGTTCATCAGCTCGATCCCCTATTACCTGTTCGCCCTGTTGACCTGGCTCTACCTCACCGTCTTGTGGGAGGCCCCGTTCATCTCCGACGTCGGTTACTTCTCACCGTTCTCCGAGGGCCCGGTCAAGTGGTTCGGCGGCCTGTTCCTGGCCTGGATCGCGCTGGGCATCTTCGGTTGCACGCAATACACGCGATACACGCGCGGTGCGATGGTCGAGGCCTTGAGCGAGGACTACATCCGTACGGCGAAGGCCAAGGGCCTTCCCACCCGTACGATCGTCTACCGGCACGGGCTGCGCGCTGCGCTTGTCCCGGTCGTCACCATCTTCGGCATCGATTTCGGCACCCTGCTTGCCGGCACCATCTTCACCGAGCGCATCTTCGAGATCCAGGGCATCGGCTACTGGAGCCTGCAGGCCGTGGGCAACAAGGACCTGCCTGTCGTGGCGGCCACCGCCCTGTTCGCGGCCGTCATGCTGATCGTCAGCAACCTGCTCGTGGACATCATCTACAGCTTCTTGGACCCGAGGGTGAGGCTTTCGTGACCAGCACCATTTCCAGCTCCGACCCGACCACCGAGCGTTCCGGAGGGCCGATCCTGGAGGTCGAGGACCTCACGGTGAGCTTCCCGACCCAGGACGGTCCGGTCAACGCGGTGCAGGGCATGAGCTACAAGGTCGAGATGGGCAAGACCCTCGGCATCGTGGGGGAGTCGGGCTCCGGCAAGTCGGTGTCCAGCATGGCCGTGCTCGGCCTGCACGACGCCAAGGCGAGCACCATCACCGGCTCGATCCGGGTCGACGGCACCGAGGTCGTCGGACTGTCGGAGTCGCGCATGCGCAAGCTGCGCGGCAACACGGTCTCGATGATCTTCCAGGACGCCCTCGCGGCGCTGCACCCGTTCTACAAGATCGGCGCCCAGCTCGCCGAGGCATATCAGGTCCACCACCCGAGCGCGAGTGACCGGGATGCTCGGCGCAAGTCGATCGAGATGCTCGACCGGGTCGGCATCCCTCAGCCCGACCGTCGTGTCGACGACTTCCCGCACCAGTTCTCGGGCGGTATGCGCCAGCGCGCGATGATCGCCATGGGTCTGATCAACGACCCGGCGCTCCTGATCGCCGACGAGCCCACCACGGCGCTCGACGTGACCGTGCAGGCGCAGATCCTCGACCTTCTCCAGGACCTCCAGCGCGAGTTCAACTCCGCGGTCATCATCATCACCCACGACCTCGGCGTGATCGCCGAGATGGCCGACGAGGTGCTGGTGATGTATGCCGGGCGGTGCGTCGAGTACGGCACCACCAAGGAGATCCTGACCCACCCGGAGATGCCCTACACGTGGGGCCTGCTCTCCAGCATCCCCGACATCTCGGCCAGCACCGACGCCCGGCTGATCCCGATCCCGGGCAACCCGCCGAGCCTGCTGAGCCCGCCGTCGGGCTGTGCCTTCCACCCGAGGTGCTCGTTCGTCGACCAGGTGCCTGGCAACCTGTGCTCGGAGAAGCTGCCCGAGCTCACTCCCACCGCGCTCCGGGCCGAACACCTCAAGCGCTGCCACCTCGCCAACCCCGACACGATCTACAGGACGCACGTCCTGCCCGAGATCGCCCCCGACCTGGTCGAGGAGAACCGATGACTCAGGAGCCCAACGCCGAACCCCAGGTGGACGCCGTGCTCGAGGGCGACCGGGAGCCGCATGACTTCTACAGTGACCACGAGGTGAGGAGGGCCGGCGACTTCGTCGGCCACGCTGCCTCGCGGCTGGACCCGGACGCCGAGCCGGTGCTCGAGGTCGAGAACCTCAAGATGTACTTCCCCGTGAAGTCGTCTGGCCTGCTGCGTCGCACGATCGGTCAGGTGCAGGCTGTGGACGGTGTCTCGTTCCAGGTGCCGCGCGGTGGCTCGCTGGGTCTGGTCGGGGAGTCCGGTTGCGGCAAGTCGACGACCGGCCGGCTGATCACCCGGCTCTACGAACCGACGGCCGGCTCGATGATGTTCGAGGGCAGGGATCTCGCGAAGCTCTCCCAGCGTGAGATGAAGCCCTACCGCCGTGACATCCAGATGATCTTCCAGGATCCCTACACGTCGCTGAACCCGCGCCACACGGTCGGCGCCATCGTCGGTGCCCCGCTGTCGGTGCACCACGTCGTGCCGAAGAAGCAGGTCCTGTCGCGCGTGCAGGAGCTCCTCGAGGTCGTGGGGCTCAACCCTGAGCACTACAACCGCTACCCCAACGAGTTCTCCGGTGGTCAGCGTCAACGCATCGGCATCGCCCGCGCCCTGACCCTCAATCCCAAGCTGCTGGTGGCCGACGAGCCCGTCTCGGCGCTCGACGTCTCCATCCAGGCCCAGGTCGTCAACCTGCTGCAGGACCTGCAGAAGGAATTCGACATCGCGTTCCTCTTCATCGCACACGACCTCGCGATCGTGCGGCACTTCTGCCCCGAGGTTGCGGTGATGTACCTCGGCAAGATCGTCGAGATCGCCGACCGAGAGACGCTCTACGCCCGCCCGCACCACCCGTACACGCAGGCGCTGATCTCGGCCGTTCCCGACGTGAAGCAGGCCGCCATCGGTGGTCGTCGTGAGCGCATCCGCCTCGAGGGCGATGTGCCGAGCCCGGTCAACCCGCCCTCGGGCTGCCGGTTCCGCACCCGCTGCTCCTACGCGCAGGAGATCTGCGCAAAGGTCGAGCCGCCGCTGTTGCAGATCGGCCGGCGGCACAAGGTGGCCTGCCACTTCGCCGGCGAGCTCGGAGCGCACCCGGCGACCCCGGTCACGGCCGACCTGCTCGGTGTGGACGACCAGGGCAGCCCGTCCGGCACGGTGACGGCGACCCCGCTCATCACCGGCCCCGGCTACGAGAACGAGTGGTACGACCTCAAGACCAAGCAGCTCACCTCGGCCTGAGTGGACTCCCTCTTCGACATCCCCGAACACGCCGGCGCCGGGGTGCCCGGCGGTGGATCCCTCGGTGCCAACACCCACGCCTCGGCGCCTCTCGCCGTACGCATGCGCCCGCGCACGCTCGACGAGCTGGTGGGGCAGGCACAACTGCGGGCGGCCGGGTCGCCGCTGCGCCAGCTGATCGAGGGCGACCAGTCGATGTCGCTGCTGTTGTGGGGTCCGCCCGGCACCGGCAAGACGACCATCGCCTCGATCGTCAGCCAGCAGACGCAGCGCAGGTTCGTCGAGGTCTCGGCCGTGGCTGCCGGGGTCAAGGAGGTCCGCGCGGCCATCGATGCCGCCCGCTCCGAGCTGGCACGCGGCGGCAACGAGACGGTGCTCTTCGTCGACGAGGTGCACCGGTTCACCAAGGCGCAGCAGGATGCCCTGCTCCCGGGCGTCGAGAACCGCTGGGTGACGCTGGTGGCCGCGACCACGGAGAACCCGTTCTTCTCGGTGATCTCGCCGCTGCTCTCGCGCAGCCTGCTGCTGCGGCTGGAGTCGCTGACCGACGACGACATCGTCGCCGTGGCCGAACAGGCGCTGATCGACGAGCGCGGCCTGGCCGGCCGGTTCGAGATCGACGAGGACGCCCAGGCCCATCTCGTCCGGCTCGCCGGCGGTGACGCCCGCCGGGTGCTCACCTATCTCGAGGCGGCGGCCGGGGCGGCCAGGTCCCAGGGCAACACCCTCATCGACCTGGCGACGGCCGAGACCGCCGTCGACCAGGCGGCCGTGCGCTACGACCGGCAGGGCGACCAGCACTACGACGTGATCAGCGCCTTCATCAAGTCGGTGCGCGGGTCCGATGTCGACGCTTCTCTGCACTATCTCGCGCGGATGATGGAGGCCGGCGAGGATCCGCGCTTCATCGCCCGCCGGTTGGTGATCCTGGCCAGCGAGGACGTCGGTCTCGCCGATCCGACGGCACTCACCACGGCCGTCGCGGCCGCTCAGGCCGTGCAGCTGATCGGGATGCCCGAGGCGCGGCTCAACCTGGCGCAGGCCACGATCGCGCTCGCCATCGCGCCGAAGTCCAACGCCGTGACCCTGGCCGTCGACGCCGCGAGCGCCGACGTGCGCGCCGGCAAGATCGGGAACGTGCCCCCGCACCTCCGCGACGCGCACTACGCCGGGTCGAAGAAGCTCGGTCACGGGAGTGCGTACAAGTACAGCCACGACGAGCCGTTCGGGATCGCCGAGCAGCAGTACGCCCCCGACGTGATCGAGGACGCGGCCTACTACCGGCCCACCGCCCTCGGCGCCGAGGCCGCGCTCAAGGATCGCTGGGAGCGGGTCCGCAAGATCATTCGCGGGAAGTGATGTTGCGGCGCGTCAGTCGCCACGCGTCGACCGAGTCGAGGATCAGGCGCACGCCCGGGGGACCGGCCGATCCGTCTCGGCGTGCGCGAACGCCTTGGACCAGGTGCGCCGACAGGACGTCGGCGCCCTTGCCTGTGAGCGCCGCCGACTTGGTGATGAGGTCTCCCGTCGCGAGCGTGTGCCTGGCCCGCAGCATGGTGGCTACGGACAGGTCGATCTGATCGATCGACAGCAACAGCCACGGCCGGTGGGCGGCCCACGACCAGTAGCCGGTCATCTCCTCGACCACGGCTTGGCGAACGTCGGCTGCCGACATGACGGCCCACACCGCGTTCGGCTCGTGCTCGAAGATCGCACAGCCATGTTGAAGGAGCTCGGCAGCCGCCGAAATCGTCTCGTGGATCGATCTGAGCTTCGCTTGCCGATACGCCGTGACCGGGCCGTCCGTCACGGCCACGAGATCCAGGTCGCTGAGGCCCGCCTGGTGATCGCCGGTGGAGAGCGAGCCGCCGACCTGCAGGG
>NZ_JANPEO010000374.1:0-6855 GCF_031422975.1 Nocardioides sp.
CCAGTTCGTGGTCCCAGCTGGTGGTCGCCGGCTGCGTGAGGTCCAGGCACGATTCGATATCGAGCTCAGACGAACGTCGGGAAGTTGGGTGCGGCGAGTGGGCCGCTGGATCGGTTCCGTGCCGCTTCGTATCCGTGCGCGATCTCGATCAGCTTGCCCTCGCTGGCGCCGGCGCCCCAGAACGACACTGCCACCGGCAGGCCGGAGGCGAGCTCGGTCGGGACCGTGACCAGTGGGTAGCCGGCGATCGCGGTTGGCCCGCTGCAAGCGCCAGCGAAGGACTCGGCGTTGACGAGGTCGATCGGATTCGCGGGCGGGTAGGACGGCGTGACCAGCGCGTCCAACGAGTGCTCGCGCAGCACCTTGTCGATACCGCCGCTCCGGGTGGCTTCGAGTCCCCTCGTGCGCGCGTCGAGATGCTCGGGACTGCCTGCACGCGGGCCGGCTAGGGCCTGCTCGAAGAGCGACTGGCCGAAGTGTGCGAGCTCTGTCGCGGCGTTGGCACGGTTGAAGTCGATGATCTCGCGCAGGGAGCGGGGCACGTCGCCGGTGCGGGTTGCGAGGTAGTCCGCGATACCCGTGCGGAACTCGGCCAGAAGCACGAGCAGCTCGTCATCGGCCAATTCATCGCCATGACCCGGTAGGTCGGTGTTATCGACGATCGTTGCGCCCTCGGCTGCGAGCAGTGCCAGCGCCCGCTCCGCGGCGGCGTCCGCGTGCGGAGAGTAGCCCCAGTACGTCGCGCGCGGCACCCCGATACGTTTGCCCGACAGCCGGCCCGGCACGGCGTGCTCGGCGTAGTCCCTGCCGTCGGCGGCGAGCACCGTCAGCAGCGCCGCCGCGTCTCGAACCGTCCTTGCCATCGGCCCTGGCGAGTCCTGGGAGTGCGAGATGGGCACCACGCCGGTGGTGGGGACGGTGCCAACGCTTGGCTTGATGCCGACACAACCGTTGAACGCCGCGGGGCAGCTGATCGATCCGTCCGTCTCGGTGCCGACCGCGTAGGGGGCGAGGCCAGCCGCAACCGCGGCGCCGCTGCCAGCGCTGGAACCTCCGGCGGACCGGTTGAGCCCGTACGGGTTGCGGGTCAGCCCGCCGTACGCGCTCCATCCAGACGTCGACGACTCGTCGCGGATGTTGGCCCATTCGGAGAGGTTCGTCTTGCCGAGGACGACCATGCCGGCGTCACGTAGGCGCTTCACGAGGGCCGCGTCCCGGCTGGGTGGCGGCGCATCGGCCAGCGCCAGCGAGCCGGCGGTGGTCCGCAGGTCATGGGTGTCGATGTTGTCCTTGATCAGCACGGCGCGACCGTGGAGAGGACCCCGAACGCCTCGCGCGGCGGCCTCGCCGTCAAGCCGCTCCGCCTGCGCACGTGCGTCCGGGTGGAGCGTGCAGATGGCATTGATCTGCGGTTCGACGACTTCGATCCGCTCAAGGAGTTGCTCGACCGCTGCGCGGGCACTGGCGGGAGCCGAAATGGACACCATGGGCTGAGTGTGCACGACTGGGTTAAACACGCAGGCGTCATAGGGACGCACGAACCTCTCCACCCGTCCGCGAGACGGGCGCCCGCTACGACGAGCGGCGCGATCCTCGCCGCTCGTCTTGCGTCGCTCGGCGTCATCGCAGCCCTTTCGCGGCTACTGGGCGCACCTTGAAGCGCCGGAATGCAGCCAGCGCGCATGGTTCGAGCCGTCCGGGGTCGCAGGACGTCTGCCTCGATCGTGGATGCGAATGCCTTCAGTCAGAGTGGAGTCGCCACGTCGATCACGCGCTTGCCCTCAGTCTGGGTCGATGTCGTCGGGCAGCCACTGCGCCCACCGGGCGACCTCACGGAAACCCAGTGCTCGGTACACCCCGTCTCCTGAAGGGCTCGAGGTGAGAACCGCCGTGTCGGCGCCGCTGCTGAGTCCGTCCAGAACCACCTTGGCTGTCAGCGCCGCGCCGTACCCCCGGCGTCGGTGGCTCTCGACACAGGCAACGTTGAAGACACCGACGAATCCGTCGGCGACGATCCCGAGCGCCGTCGCCACATCTACACCGTCCAAAGAGGCCTGATAGGCGATCACGTTCGGCCGGGACAACAGGTCGGAGCCTAGCCACGGGGTCAGCGCGTCGGCAGGTACGCCGAAACCGCGAGCCCAGACGTCGACGTGGCGCTCTATCTGGTCCGGCCGGAGCCGGCTTATCTGGGCGTCACTCGTGTTAGCGGCCGCGACGAGGTGCCGGGAATCCTCCAGGAGCATCAACGGCTCCTGTTCTTCGATGAGATGGAGGCTGTGTGCCATTTCTCGCAGGGCGCGGCTGCAGGGAACGGGCGTGTGCAACGAGAACCAGTCGGTCCTTGCCGCCAGAGCCTCCAGCAACCTCGCGACCGCGCGCGGGGCGGCAGCTGCTGTAGGGGCCGCGACCGCATTGAACCGGGCGATGTCGGTTCCGGAGTCGAATGCCGCCACAGCGTCCTCGACGCAGACCCAGCTGCCCGGGACGGCGCCGACGAACGTCGGCCACATGCGCACGCCGAGGGCCCGGGCCGCGGACGCGACAAGAGTAGGTCTTGCTTCACCGCCTGAACCGTTCTGCATGAGACGAGTATGCCGCTTGGAGCAGGCGCTCAGGCACGAGAAACTTACGCGCGAAACAGGCCAGACAATGCCCTTACGCAGACGCCGGCAGGCGGCGAATGCAGCACCCTGGCTCAGCACCGGGACCTCGGCAACCGTCCAACTACTTCACCTCCGTGCCACTAGGCTGCTGCCATGTCGATGGTCCACACCGACGCGGTGTTCTTCGAGGACGACAAGGCGTTCGAGACGTGGCTTGTCGAAAACGCGTCGACCGCCACGCACGTCTGGATTCGGATGGCCAAGAAGGGCACGGGCGTTGCGTCGATCAATTGGACGACGGCCGTGGACGTGGCGCTCTGCTTCGGCTGGATCGACGGCATCGCCCGGCGGCTCGACGACGAGTGGTACGTGCAGCGGTTCACACCGCGACGCGCGAAGAGCGTCTGGTCGAAGATCAACCGCGAGCGCATCGAGCGGCTCACCGCCGACGAGCGGATGCGCCCCACCGGCCTGGCCGAGGTGGAAAAGGCGAAGGCAGACGGCCGCTGGGACGCCGCCTACGACAGCTCGGCTACCGCAGTGGTGCCCGACGACCTTGCCGCAGCCCTGGCTGCGCGCGACCTCACCGACGTCTACGCCGCGCTGGACGGCCGCAACCGCTTCGCCTTCCTGAATCGCATCCAGACCGCGGTGCGCCCGGAGACCCGCAGCCGTCGCATCGAGCAGCTCACCGACGCCCTCGCCCAGGGCAAGACCCCGTTCCAGGCGCCGACGAAGAAGTCCGGTACCTAGGACTCGGACACCAGACTGACGCAACGTAGCCCGATGCACCCCACCAGGCGCCTGAACGTCGTAGCCCTATCGGGGCGCCGTGTCGCGGCGTAATGACGCACCGGGCAGTACCACGAGCAGGCCGCGACGAGGACTGTCACTGACCAGGCACATTCGTCCTTCTCAATTTGGTGAGCTCCCTAGTTGGCGTCGCCCCGACCTCCAGCTGCACCTCAACGGCCGACCGGCTGCGACTACAGGACATCCAAACGACGACGTCGAGCAGACGCAGGACGCTGAGCTGATCGCTGACTTGCTCGGGACGGAGGTCACCGATCAGTTTGCGGACGGCGGCGTCCTGAGGGGCGACAGCAAGCGGGCGCCAAGTATCGGCGCCGATTTGAAGTGCCGGAGCGTGGACGTCGAAGTCGGGGTACAGGCCGTGCAGCCCTTCTCGCGCGAGAGGGTGGCGGCGTACGAGCTCGTGCCCGGTGCCCGGCTGGTGATGCGCACCGCCGACGGTCCGTTTCCGGTGGCGACGACGTACACGGGGACCACGGTGCCCGAGTGCACCGTGATGAGGCTTCGCAACCGCGCGGCACCCCCAGCGGGTTCGCCAGGGTGGCCGCCCCGGTGATGCGAAAGCCGATGACCGGGGCCATGCGAAAGGACCTGGCCCTCCTCGCGGATCGTCTCAGCGAGCTGGACGGCGGGGAGACCTCCTGACCGACTCACGAGGCCGCGGGGGCCGCGCGAATCACCCGCTGACCCTGCCGGCCCCCCCGGGTGCGATGTATTAAGGGTCTGTGAAGGATGCGTCGGTGGCCACCGCTCGGTGACGATTCACGTCATCGTGGAGGGATGGCCACAGCTTTCGTGTTGTCCGGAGGCGCGAACCTGGGTGCCGCGCAGGTCGGAATGCTTACTGCTGTCGCTGAGGCGGGAGTCCACCCAGATCTTGTGGTCGGCACTTCGGTCGGAGCGCTGAACGGAGCGTGGGTGGCTGCCGAGGCCCCGCTCGAAGACCTGGGCGAGGTGTGGCGATCACTCCGGCGCAGCTCGGTGTTCCCTACGCATCCGCTTCGTGGACTGCTCGGCTTCTCCGGGCGCAGCGATCACCTGGTCAGCAACAGTGGCCTTCGGCGCATCCTGCACGATCACCTGAGGTTCGATCGACTCGAGGACGCGCCCATCCCACTGCACGTCGTGGTCACCGATGTCCTCACCGGCGCAGGGCAGGCACTCTCGTCCGGGCCGGCGGAGGACGCGATCCTCGCCAGTACGGCGATCCCGGGTGTCCTGCCTCCGGTCTCGCTCGACGATCGGGCGTACATGGATGGGGGCGTCGTCAACAACTCGCCGATATCGCACGCAATCGAGATGGGTGCCGACACGGTCTTGGTCTTCGCGACCGGCTACTCGTGCGCCTTGAAGGAGCCGCCGCGGTCCGCGCTCGGGATGGCATTGCACGCGACGACCTTGATCGTCCAACGGCGCCTGCTGCTCGACGTCGAACGATATGCAGAGGTCGTTGACCTGCGCGTCATCCCGCCGCTGTGTCCCGTAGGGGTCTCTCCGACGGACTTCAGCCAGGCCGACGACCTGATCAACCGTTCGTATGCTCTCACCGCCGACTGGCTGGCGCAGGGTCCGGTGGATCTGGCCACCATGCTCGCGCAGGCCGTGCATGCGCACGATGCGACGCCACCGGTCTGAACGTCAGGCACGCCTACATGGTCGCGGTCTGGATCACCTGGGAGCGGTATCCCTCGATGATGTCGTTGAACTCGGCGCGCTCACGCTCGGGCACCCCAAGGAACATCAGGGTGGCGGCGATCTCCATCGCCACCGCGTCGAAGCCGGCCGTGTCGATGAGCAGGCCGTCGTGAGCCGCGACCATGTCGCGGCCCAGGTAGCACTTCGGCCCGCCCGCGGCCTCGATCGACCAGGCGGTGACGAGGAACTTGTAACCGGGTCCGTTGGCGGCGTCCCCGTGATGGGCGTGCACCCCAGCGTTGGCGTTGACCAGAGCGTTGGCGAAGAGCCTGTCGACGAGCACGTCGACCGCACCCGCGATGGCATAGGCGCCGCCCAGGCGTTCGTAGAGCGATGCGTCCGTCCGGACTTGCTGGGCGGCCTCAGCGAGGTCGCCGACCTCGGTGTCGGGTTCGATGATCTGTGTCATGACCTGTTCCCTTTGGTTGTTGTCATCGCGGCGGCGGAGTGCGGCAGCGATCGGGTCTGGGGGGCGAGCTGGATGGCCAGCAGGCGAAGCTGGCGGCGCAGGTCGGCCAGCTCACGGGGGTCGAGCCCGGTGGCGCAGGCGACCTCCGCCTGAACCGCCGCCGCTGCAGCCTCGAGGTCACGGCCGTGCTGGGTCGCCGCGACCACCACCTGGCGGCGGTCTGTGCCGCGAAGCCGGCGTACCAGGCCCGCGATCTCCAGGCGCTCCACCAAGGGCGTCACTGCATGGGAGTCGAGTTCGAGGCGATGCGCGATGCGTCCGACTGTGACCGGGCCGTCCTGCCACAACGTGAGCATCAGCAGGTACTGGGGGTACGTAAGGCCGATCTCGTCGAGCAGGGGACGGTAGCGACGCGTGATCGCGTGCGTGGCGGCATAGAGCGCGAAGCAGAGCTGGTCGTCGAGGCGCAGGCCGCCGCCCTCATCAAGCCGATCCATCTCCACCGCCCATGTGATACGGCTCACACATGGAACCAATCCATCATGCGTGACACGTTTGGTCAAGCGGATGGCCAGATAATTGCGCAGCCATGCCAGCACAGCGAGCACCCGTCGGTGCTTGTCCGGCGTCGGTAGAAGGTCGAGCTTGGCCATGATCCGCGCGACGTGGCTCTGGACGGTCTTCAGGTCGATGACCAAGGCGTCCGCCACGGCCTTGTTGGACATTCCCTGCGCCATCAGCTCGAGCACCTGTCGCTCACGCGCAGAGAGCCGGGAGAGGTGGTCGGCCAGCTCGTTGCGGCCCAGCAGGTGGGACACCACCTCGGGATCCAGCACGGTGCCCCCGGGGCCACGATCGTGTGCAACGCCGTGATCAGCACCTCGACGTCGACGACACGATCCTTGAGCAGGTAGCCGAATCTCGTCGGGTGCGCCCTGACCAGGTCGGCGACGTACCTGCTCTCGAGTGGCTGCGACAGCAGCAGAATTCCCAGGTCGCCATGGCGCCCGAAGTTCGACCGCCGCCCGTGCGCCCTCGTGGGTGGACGTCGGGGGCATCCGGATGTCGATGATCGCGATGTCGGGGAGATGCCCGTCCACGGCAACGACCAGCTGCGCGGCGTCCGCGGCAGCACCGCCTCGATCGTCGCCCCGGAACCGGCAATGGCCCGGATCGTCACGGTGTCCCGGGCAGTCTCCACCCGGTCGCGCAGACCGCGGAGTCCGAACCCATCGAGGTTGATCCCGCCCTGACCGTCGTCTGTCACCGACAGCAGAAGCTCGCCATTGGCGAGGCTCGCTCCGATCAGGATCGTCGAGGCATTGCGCTGCG
>NZ_JANPEO010000375.1:0-11506 GCF_031422975.1 Nocardioides sp.
CGACATCACCGAGGCCGGTTCGCTCTTCGACCTCTGATCACCCGGCCCAGCGAAGGTGGCGGCGGATCGCGACCAGCCGGGCCCCGCCCTGAGATCCGTCGCCACCTTCCGCGGTCGCCCGCGGAAGCACGTGACACCACCTGACGTCATACCGGAACGATTCTGACATCACGATCTCTTGACATGACGTCACCATGATGTCAGAGTGATGCTCATGGACCTCAGCCCTTACATCGACTCCCTCCGCCGTGACCTGCTGGCGGCAGCCGAGGCGGGCGGCGACGAGGTCCGCCAGGCGGCCGAGCGGCTGACCTATGCCCTCGAGCCGAGCGCGCGACTGGCGCTGATGGAGGCCATCTCGCAGGCGGCGGCCGAGATCACCGCCGAGCTGCCCGAAGGTGGCGTGGACGTCCGCCTCAACGGCCGCGAGCTCGACTTCGTCGTCGACATCGCGCCGGCCCAGCTCGCTGCCCCGGTTCCACCCACGCCGCCGTCCCCGCCCGCCACGCTCGATGACGACGAGGGCCTGTCGCGGATCACCCTGCGCATCCCCGAGTCGGTCAAGGCCCGCGCCGAGGAGAAGGCGGCCGCGGCCGGTCACAGCCTCAATACCTGGCTGGTCAACGTGGTCCGCGGCGCCACCAGCGAACGCGCCGTCAGCGTCGACATCGACCTGTCGAGCCTGCCCTTCTTCGGCCAGGACCCCTTCAAGCAGGGCCGTGGATCTCGCCGCATGACCGGCTGGCAGTAGGCCGCACAACACCGTCAAGCACATGAGCCGACCAGCACTCAGGCTGGTCGGTAGGACGCTCACACCCTGGAGCCACCATGGAACGCAGCTTCGAAACGCCCCACCAGATCGAGTTGTACGTCGAGAACAACTCCGGCCTCATCACCATCACCGCCGCCGAGGTGACCCGGACCGAGGTCGTCGTCACCGGCAGGCACGCCGAGGAGTTCGTGATCGAACAGCGCGACGAGCAGATACAGGTGGTCGCCCCCAGGCGCGGGATGGGCTTCCTCGGCGGCAACGACCACACGTCCCAGATCACCGTCGTGATGCCCGCGCACAGCACCCTGACCGTGAAGACCGGCAGCGCCGACACCGTCGTCCAAGGGCCGATCACCGGCCTGTGGGTCACCACCGGTTCGGGCGACCTCAGCGCCGAGCTGGTCGGCGGGGTCGCCGAGGTGCAGAGCGGCTCCGGCAACGTCCGCGTGGTCGAGCTCCGCGGCGACACCCGGGTCAAGAGCGGATCCGGCGACGTCACGATCACCCGGTGCGCAGACCTGGCCGTCTCGACGGGTTCGGGCGACGTATGGATCGAGTCCGTCGGCGGCCAGCTGGCCATCAAGACGGGATCCGGCGACGTACAGGTCGGCGAAGCCAACGACGACCTCTCCCTGTCCACCGGCAGCGGCGACCTCAGCGTCGACGTCGCCCACAAGGGCAAGTTCGTGCTCAAGGGAGCCAGCGGCGATGTCCGTATCGGCGTCCCGGCCGGCACCCCCGTGTGGACCGACATCACCACCCTGTCCGGCCGCGTGCAGTCAGACCTGAGTCCCGTCGGCGCCCCCGCCGAGGGTCAGGACCACCTCGAGATCCGCGCCACGACAGCCAGTGGCGACATCACCCTCCAGCAGCGATGACCAGAAGGAGCACAGCCATGTATGCCAGCAACGAAGTCGAGCTCATTGCCCGCCACCACCAGACCGAGCGACGTAACCAGGCAACCCGCACCCGACGCAGCCGCAGCTTCACGCGGCGCACGCCCTGACTCATTTCACCGCGTCCGCGCCAACCGTTCGTCGCCCTTCCAGGCCAGCGCCGCGAGGGCCACGAACAGCACAGCGATGCCCAGGGAGACGATCGACACGGCGGCATGCCCCTGAGTGTCGGCGTCCAGGAACGGGTAGGGGTAGAAGCCGGTGACCGCGCCCCGGACCAGCGTGTAGGCGAGCCAGGTGATCGGGAACACCAGGCTCGCGAGCACGTCGCGCCCCTGCACCCGGCCTCGTGGGCCGAACGCGACCCAGCCGATGACGGCGAGCAGGGGTACGGCGACGTGCAGCAGCTTGTCCGCCAGGTAGTCGGCTCCCTCGAGGTCGAGGAGCGGCCGCAGCAGGAACCAGTGCACGATCCCGGTGACCGTGATCGCGACGAGCGAGGTCAATCGCAGCGTCCGCCAGCCGGTGCCCCGGTGGCCCCGGCCCAGCCCCAGCGTCCAGGTGACCCAGGCGACCAGGATGTTGGAGAGGATCGTGAAGTAGCCGATGAAGCGGATGAGCCGCTCCGCCAGCCCCGGCGGCTCCACGTCATCGAGGACGGCGTTGCCCTGCCAGACGAGCACCAGCTGGAAGAGGACGGCGCCGGTCGCGACAAGCGCCGTGGCCAGGTGCCAGGCCCGACCGCGGTTCATCAGATGGGGGTCCGGTGGAAGTTCTGGAAGCTGCGGCTCGGCGTCGGGCCGCGCTGGCCCTGGTAGCGCGAGCCGTACTTCTCCGAGCCGTACGGGTGCTCGCTCGGCGACGTCAGCCGGAAGAAGCAGAACTGACCGATCTTCATGCCGGGATAGAGCTTGATCGGCAGCGTCGCGACGTTGGCCAGCTCGAGGGTGACGTGGCCGCTGAAGCCAGGGTCGACGAACCCAGCAGTTGCGTGGGTCAGCAGCCCGAGGCGGCCCAGGCTCGACTTGCCCTCGACCCGAGCGGCGATGTCGGCCGGCAGGCTGACGACCTCGTAGGTCGACCCGAGCACGAACTCGCCGGGGTGCAGGATGAACGGCTCGTCGCCGTCGGGCTCCACCTCGCGGGTCAGGTCCGCCTGATCGGCAGCGGGATCGATGTGCGGGTAGCGATGGTTCTCGAACACCCGGAAGAACCTGTCCAGTCGGACGTCGATGCTCGACGGTTGCAGCATGGCGGGGTCCCACGGATCGAGGCCGATTCGCCCGGCGTCGATCTCGGCGAGGATGTCGCGGTCGGAGAGAAGCACGCAGGGCAGCCTAGTGACTCGGGGCCCGTGCCGACCGGACGCTCACGGGATTGGACAATGTGGCGGTGACCTACCACCGCTTCGTCGCCCTCGGCGACTCCTTCACCGAGGGCGTCGGCGACCCCGACCCCACCCGCCCCAACGGCCTGCGCGGCTGGGCGGACCGGGTCGCCGAGGTGCTCGCCGCCGGCACCGCCGACTTCGGCTACGCCAACCTGGCGATCCGCGGGCGCAAGCTCGACGGGGTGATCGCCGAGCAGGTCGCACCGGCCCTGGCGATGGCCCCCGACCTGGTGACGGTGTACGCCGGCGCCAACGACATCCTCAGGCCGCAGGTCGACATCGACTCGATCGTCGAGCGGTACGACGCCGCGCTCGCCGACCTCGCCACCACCGGCGCACGACTGTGCGTCTTCACGGCCTACGACCCCGGCGGCTCGGCGATCTTCCGGCCGCTGCGCGGACGCTTCGCGATCTACAACGAGATGGTCCGCTGGTCGGCCGATCGGCACGGTGCGACCATCGTCGACTACTGGCGCGTCCGCGAGCTGCGCGACCCTCGCTTCTGGGACCGCGACCGGTTGCACATGGGGCCGTTGGGCCACCTGAGGATGGCCATCGAGGTACTCGACATCCTGGAGGTGCCGCACGACCTCGCCATCGCGAACCAGCCTGACCGTGACCTCGGATCGCGGCGCGACACCTGGGCCGAGCACACCGTCTGGGCGCGCGAAAGCCTCGCCCCGTGGGTGCACCGCCGGCTCACCGGCCGCTCCTCGGGCGACACGGTCTCCCCCAAGCGGCCCGGGCTGGCTCCGGTCGACTGACCGGTCGCGCCGATGCTCCCGACGGGTCGGGTACGATTCCGGCGCATCCTGCGGATGTAGCTCAGTTGGTAGAGCGCGACCTTCCCAAGGTCGATGTCGCGAGTTCGAATCTCGTCATCCGCTCCACTCGCGCCGAAGCGCGACACTCGCCGCCCGTCGCGCCGGAGCTCCCGTCGTCCTTGCATGTCTCGTCCCCGCGAATCACCTGCATGAAATTCGCGGCGTGGCGCTCCCGCGTTTCTCATGGGACAGATGGGACGCTTGCGCCTTTTGTGATCAGAGGGGACAGTGGGACGCGCTCACGTGTCCAGCGCATTGAGGTCTTCCCCATGAATCTCGGATCCAGCACTCCCGAAAATCGGCCCGTCGACCCCGCCCGGTCCCGACGGCGTCGCACGATCGCCGTTGCCGCCGGCGCCCTCACGCTGCTCGTCGCGGGCACGCCCTTCCTGCCGGATGCCAGCGGCCCGGTGCCGGGGCTGAGCCCGCGGGCCAGCGAGGCCCCGGCCCTCCGATCAAGCGCTACCGCCGGCCCGGGTGCCGTCACTCCCCAGATGCGGGCCGAGATCGAGCGGGTCGTTGCGGAGGGCGAGCGCACTCCGGTGTCGGCGCGCTCGTCGGCGTACAGGCTGGCGACCGCCATGACGCGTTGCGCGACCTTCGAGGGGCAGCGCTACTGCCTCGGCATCGGCTGGACGACCAGCAGCCAGGAGGAGGTGACGTCCCGGCTCGCGGAGGCAGCGGCTCCCACGCCGACTCGCACGGACACGGAGGAGACCGGCGACCTCAGCCTCCTTGCGGCGCTGCGCAGGTACTCCAAGCTCTCCCCCAGGGAACGCGCCACAGCGGAGCGGGCCGAGCTCGCCGCAGCCGCGAGCGCGGTCGCGAAGGTGTGGCTGATCCGCCACGACATCCAGGGCGTCCCGCTGCCGGCCAGCTTCCTGGAGCAGCACCCCGAGGCGGCGGTGGCCGCGCGGACGACCACCCGCAAGCACCCGCGCAAGTTCAAGATCCTCAGCGAGTTGCAGGTCCGTCCCCAGAACCGCAGCTACTACTGCGGGCCGACGACGGTGCAGATGATCGCCTGGGGCTGGCGCGACCGCCGCCAGGGTCAGGCCCTCTGGGCCGATCGGCTGCACACCACCACGGCCGGTACCGGCATCACCGACATGGTCCGGGTCGTCAACCACAACAGCGGCTACGACCGCGAGGACCACGCCGGGCCCTACATCGTGCTCGACATCAGCGACTTCACCTACAAGCAGTGGTGGCGGCTGATCAAGAAGCACATCCACACCTACAAGGCGCCGGTCGTGCTGCACCCGATCCTGCTCAAGCAGTACTACCCCTACCTCGACGACGACGCCTCCGGCCACTTCCAGGTCGGCCGCGGCTACCACCGGACCAAGGACGGACAGAAGCTGCTCGGCTACTTCGAGCCCTGGGACCAGAGCAAGTTCGACCCCACCGAGCCGCGGATCGCGCGCAGCCAGTGGCAGTCGGCCTACAAGAGCTACCGCGCCAACCAGGCCCACTTCCAGCACAACGTGGGCGTGTGATGCGTCGCGAGTTCGGTACGGCGATCGCGGCGGCCCTGCTCCTGGTCGCGGCCGGGTGCAGCGACGACGGCGAGCCGAGACCGGAGCCGACGCCGACGCCCTCGGAGACCACCGCCCCCCCGACCGACGAGCCGACCGACGCGGCTCCCCTCGACTGGCAGCCCACCGGCCACTCGGTCGACGAGCGCGTGATCGTCGGCGACAGGTGGACGGCCATCGCCACCGAGTCCGACGTCCGCTTCGAGAGTCCGACCGGCGCCGCGGACGTGGCGCTGCCGGCCGTCGGCAGCGGGACCGTCAACGCCGTACTCCTCGAAGGCGACACCGCCGTCGTGTCCTACGCCTTCGGCGGCGAGACCACCGTCGGTCTCGGCTATCGCATCGACCTGACAAGCGGTGACCGGACCGAGATCGTCACGCCGGAGCCGGCCAACGGCGGCGACTGGGCGCTGATCGACGACAGCCTCTACTTCCCGGCGCTCGACGAGAACGAGAAGGCCTGCCTCGCCACCCTCGCCGTCACCGACGGCAACGGCGAGGAGGGCTGGTGCCCGCCCGGCCGCGTCGGCATCGCCGAGCTCGAGGCCAACGACGCCGGCGTCGCGGCCATGCTCTTCGACTACGGCAGCGACATCTCGTGTCGCACCCTCACCCTGCTCGACCAGGCCGGAATCCCGCAGCCGGTCGAGGGCCCGGCGGAGTGCACGGGCTGGGACATCGCGGCCACGAGCACCGGCATCATCTGGTCCGAGGTGCCGCGGCCCAAGCGCCAGGAGGTCGCCGTCTTCCACGCGCTGGTCGACGGCACCTCCCAGAAGTTGGCGAAGGGCACGACCGGTTCGCTCACCTCGTGCGGCGGCGACACCTTCTTCGTCAGCGACCCGGAGAAGCGTACCGACCCGGCGCGCCTGATGCGCTGGGACGGCACCACCCTCGCGGTCGCCTACGAGTCGGCCTCGACAGGCAACGCCTTCCTCGGCAAGCCCGAGTGCGCCGACGGCATCCTCACCATCTCCTCGTTCGGCGAGGACGGCGACGAGCAGGTCTCGGCTAGCGTTGACTAGGTGAGCTTCACCGGATTTCCCGTCGCCGCCCTGGACTTCTACGACGACCTGGAGATGGACAACACCAAGTCCTACTGGGAGGCCAACAGAGCCGTCTACGCCGACTCGGTCGCCGCGCCGATGAAGGCGCTCACCTCAGCACTCGAGCCGGAGTTCGGCGCCCCCAAGGTGTTCCGGCCCTATCGTGACATCCGCTTCGCCAAGGACAAGACGCCCTACAAGACCCACCAGGGCGCCTTCGTCGGCGTCGCCTCCGCGACGGGGTGGTACGTCGAGCTGTCGGCGCGCGGCGTACGCACGGGAGCCGGCTTCTACGACGCCGATGCGCCGCGCCTGGCCGCCTTCCGCGATGCGATCGTCGACGACAGGTCCGGTCCGCAGCTGAAGCGGATCCTCGCGAAGGTCGAGAAGGCCGGCTTCGAGGTCTCCGGCGAGCAGCTCAAGACGGCGCCGCGCGGCTACGACAAGGAGCACCCGAGGATCGAGCTGCTGCGCCACAAGCAGCTCTTCGCCGGCCGGCTGATCGGCTTCGAGCCGGTGATCCACACCGCCCGGCTCGCCGACGTCGTCCGTGACGACTGGCGCGCGCTGAAGCCGCTCGTCGACTGGCTCGCCGGGCTCGACCCCGCGTAGACGCGCGGACTTTGGCCGATCGGCAGGTGGGGGCTCACGCTCAGCGTGGACCGCCACGAAGACCAAGGTCCGCGTGTCTACGCGCGGCGATACGTCGCCATCGCCCGCTCCGGCTCCCAGTGTGCGCGCATCGAGGCGACCGAGCCGTCCTCGTTGACGCGATAGACCATCACCAGCGCGGTGTCGACCTGGCCCCCGTCATGGAACGTCGTCGTGATGGTCCCGACGTTGGCGCACTCGTCTCCGCCTGCGTGACTGTCGGTGATGTGGAAGTGGAACTTCGCGATCGGCTCGATCGCGGCGGCCCAGAACCTCCGGATCGCGTCGTGCCCGTGGTGGCCGACGCCCTCGAGGTCGAACATCGACGGGCCGACCGGGTCCTCGATGACCGCGTCCTCGGCGTACACCGTGAGCCATTCCTCGAGGTCCCCACGCGCGACGGCCGAGTAGGAGCGCTGCGAGGCCCGGCGGGCCGGGTGGTCGCCGTCGGGCGCGTCCCAGGTGATGTCGTCACTGGTGATCATGCCGTGGACAGTATGTCGAAACGAGAACGCGTTCCAGATCCAACCCTTCCGCCCGGGGTCATCCGCAGTTCACCGCCCGGTCGTCGGGCCCGGTCATGATGCGGCCATGGCCAAGCACCACCTCTTCCTGCACATCGGGCCCGATGTCGTCGAGGTCGACGCCGAGGTCCGCGAGCGACTGGCCGCGGTCGGCGTCCTGACTCCCGACGTCAGCCGGGACGACCTCGTCAACGCGGACCTCGAGATCCGCCGCGCCCACAAGGCGGCGGGCCTGCGACGCAAGGACGTCGAAGGCGCGTGGGCGAAGGTCTGTCGCAAGATCTTCCGCACCCGTTCCGACGTGTTCCTCAGCCAGTCCGGCTTCTTCGAGGTCGACGCCGACCAGGCAGCCCTGGCGATGGACGGGCTCGCCGGGCTCAAGGTCCACCTCCTGGTGACGGCGCAGGCTCAGAGCGAGCTGCCCCCAGGCTGGACGCGACTCGTGAGGCCCGCGCGGATCCACGCCGTCGGGCCCGGCCTGTCGTCTGCCGACTTCGCCGCCGAGGTGGCGCAGATCGCGCTGCGTGAGGAGAAGGCGCGGCTCGACAAGGCGCTGATCAAGGTCAAGAAGAGGCGCAGGCAGGTCAAGGACCAGCTCGCGGCCTGAACCGCCCCGGCGGCGGGACCGCTCCGCCGATCAGTGCGGCTGCCAGGCGTCTTCGTCGGCCGTGAGGTCGGCCACCGCCGCCGGTAGCTTGCCGTCGGCGAGATCCTGGATCGACACTCCCTCGAAGACCGAGCGCAACGAGCGGCGAGCGGCGATCCAGACGTGCTGGAGCACCTTGGCCGACTCGCCGTAGGCGACCGACTCCGGCCGCAGGCCGTAGACCGAGACGAGCGGGCCGTCGACCGCGCGGATGACGTCCGCGACCGAGATCGACTCGGGCGAGCGCGCGAAGCGCCAACCGCCCGACTGACCACGCTGGGAGACCACGATGTCGGCGCGACGCAGGTCGGCCAGGATCGCCTGCAGGAACCCGTGCGGGATGTCCTGGGCCTTGCCGAGCTGTTCGGCACTGACGGCCGAGCCGTCGGTGACGGTGGCGATCTCGATCAGCGCCCGGAGGGCGTAGTCGGCCTTGGCGGAGACGCGCATGCTGCCAGTTTGTCAGATATGTCTGCCAAGTCACTCAACCTTGGCGCCGCCACGCGTGGTCCGGTCGGCAGATCAGGCCGACGCGACCTCCAGGACGGGCTCGTCAACCGTGGCCCGAGCCAGCCGCTCCTGCTTGAGGGCCCACACGATGCCGGAGATCCAGGTCACGAAGAGCACTGCCGCCGTCACCGCGATTCCGACGCCGGGGACACCGACGGCCTCGAGGATGGTCTTGGAGTTGGTGAGCACGATGAGGCCACCGGCGGCGACCCCGAGCACGCGGGCGGCCAGGTGCTTGACCAACCAGGCCGCGATGGGGGCGGCAACGACACCCCCGGCGAGCAACGCCGCAGCATAGCCCCAGTTGATGCCCTGGCTGCCCAGCGCGAGGATGAAGCCGAGCGAGCCACCGACTGCCACGACGAACTCCGAGGTGTCGATCGAGCCGACGACCTTGCGCGGCTCGAGCCGACCGCTCGAGAGCAGGGACGTGGTGCCGACCGGTCCCCAGCCGCCGCCACCGACGGCGTCGAGTGCTCCAGCGACCAGGCCCATCGGGGCCAGGAAGCCGACGGAGGGGCGCGCCTTGAACTGCGGGCGTCGGCCGCCGAGGCGCAGGAACCGGTAGATCACGTAGATGCCGAGACCGAGCAGGATGCCGGCGACGATCGGCTTGGCGACCTCGGCGTTCATGTTGGACAGGGCAGTCGCACCGATGAAGGCGCCGACGAAGCCAGGCACCGCAAGGATCGAAACGGTGCGCCAGTCGACGTTGCCGAGGCGGTGGTGCGCGGCGCCGGAGACCAGCGAGGTGCCGATCTCGGAGAAGTGAACCGCTGCCGACGCGGCGGCCGGTGCCACGCCGGCGGCGAGCAGCAGGGTGGAGGACGTGACGCCGTACGCCATGCCCAGGGAGCCGTCGATGAGTTGTGCGAGGAGCCCGACGAAGCCGAGCACGATGAGCTTGCGCATGAGGCAGGCACCTTTCGATTGTGTATGTCACGTGAAAGGCTATACATACATAAGCTGATAGGCAAAGTCGCTTGAGTGGACAATGCTCGAGATCCATCTGTGACCTGGCACATGTGCCGTTCGTGTTGCGTCGCGAGCCCAAGCGATGCATCATTTTGTTACCGGCGAGTAGCAGACCGAGCCGCTCGCCGCCGGACTCCCCCTGGAGACCACCTCCGCACGGACCGGATCCAGACCATGGACCGGTGCCACGAAACGGAAACGGGTAGAACGTGAGCCACTACAAGACCAATCTCCGCGACATCGAGTTCAACCTCTTCGAGGTGCTCGGTCGAGACGAGGTCCTCGGGCAGGGTCCCTTCGCCGAGATCGACGGCGAGACCGCCCGCGAGATCCTCGCCGAGGTCGCGCGCATGTCGCGCGACGAGCTCGCTGCGTCGTACGTCGACAGCGACCGCTTCCCGCCGGTCTTCGACCCCGAGACCCACACGGCGCCCGTGCCCGAGTCGTTCAAGAAGAGCTACCTCGCCTGGATGGACGCCGAATACTGGCGCCTGCAGATCCGCGAGGAGCTCGGCGGCACGCCCGCCCCGTCCAGCCTGGTGTGGGCCATGGGCGAGATGGTGCTCGGCGCCAACGCGCCGATCTGGATGTACGCCGCAGGGCCGGCCTTCGCCGGCGTGGTCTACGAGAACGGCAACGAGCGGGACAAGCGGATCGCCCAGTTCATGGCCGAGCGCCGCTGGGGCTGCACCATGGTGCTGACCGAGCCCGACGCGGGCTCGGACGTGGGCGCCGGTCGTGCCAAGGCCGTGGCCAACGAGGACGGCTCCTGGAACATCACGGGCGTCAAGCGCTTCATCACCAGCGCCACCCACGACATGAGCGAGAACATCATGCACCTCGTGCTCGCGCGCCCCGAGGGCGTCGAGGGTGCCGGCGGTCCGGGCACCAAGGGCCTCTCGCTGTTCTGGATGCCCGAGCACCACTTCGACCACGAGACCGGCGAGCTGACCGGCCAGCGCAACGGCGTCTACGTGACCAACGTCGAGCACAAGATGGGGATCAAGGTCTCCAACACCTGCGAGCTCACCTTCGGCGACCCGCAGGTGGGTGGCGGCGAGGCGGCGCAGGGCTGGCTGCTCGGCGAGGTGCACAACGGCATCGCGCAGATGTTCGACGTCATCGAGAACGCCCGGATGATGGTCGGCTCCAAGGCCATCGCCACGCTGTCGACCGGCTACCTCAACGCGCTGGAGTTCGCGAAGGAACGCGTCCAGGGCGCCGACCTGACCCAGGCCGCCGACAAGACGGCGCCGCGGGTGACGATCACCCACCACCCCGACGTACGTCGCTCGCTGATGACGCAGAAGTCGTTCGCGGAGGCCATGCGCGCGCTGGTGCTCTACACCGCGTCGTGGCAGGACCAGGTGATGATCGCCGAGCACAACGGCGAGACCGACGCGCTCGCGGCGGCCGTCAACGACCTGCTGCTCCCGATCGTGAAGGGCTACGGCTCGGAGCGCTCGTGGGTGCTGCTCGGCACCGAGTCCCTGCAGACCTTCGGCGGCTCGGGGTTCCTCCAGGAGTACCCGATCGAGCAGTACGTCCGCGACGCCAAGATCGACACCCTCTACGAGGGCACCACGGCGATCCAGGGCCAGGACTTCTTCTTCCGCAAGATCGTCAAGGACCAGGGTCGCGCGCTGGGTCACCTGGCGAAGGAGATCGAGGGCTTCATCACCGCCGAGGCCGGCAACGGCCGCCTCAAGAACGAGCGTGCGCTCCTCGCGACCG
>NZ_JANPEO010000376.1:0-4591 GCF_031422975.1 Nocardioides sp.
GCGGCCGGAACCGAGATCAGCGACGTCGGGCCAGCCGAACGAGATGTTGCGGTCGAGCAGCGCGCACCGCAGGCCTCCGACGACCTTCGAGAGTTGATCCGCGACGGGCGCTCGGTCTTCGTCGTGGCCGAGGACGAGCACGGGGTGTTGTGCTCGGGCGGTCACAACCCGGTGGGAGACGTCACCGAGATCGTCGGTGTCGGCACCGTTCCGAGCGCCCGTCGGCGGGGCTTGGGGGCGGCTGTCACGGACACACTGGTGGCCGATGCGATCAGGCGCGGCATCGAGGTGATCTTCCTCAGTGCCGACGACGACGCCGTTGCCCGCGTCTATGAACAGGTCGGTTTCCGTCGCATCGGGACAGCCTGCGCGGCGTCGCTGGAATAGCCACGCAGGCTAGGTAATTCGAGCCGCTCGGTTGACAGCGCTGACAATGGCCCTGAGCGACGCAGTGAGGATGTTCGGGTCGACCCCGACCCCCCAGAACACCTGGCCATCGATGGCGCACTCGAGATAGGCAGCGGCTCTCGCGTCGCCACCGGAGCTCATCGCGTGCTCTGCGTAGTCGAGTACGCGGACGTCCTTGCCGATCGTCGACAGCGCGTTGACGAAGGCCGCGATGGGCCCGTTGCCATGACCTTCGAGCTCACGCCGCTCGCCGTCTACGTAGAGGCCGACTCGAAGCGCGTCCTTCTCGCCCTGGGTGCTCGACGTGTGCACGGCGTTGAGCTGGAGTGAACCACCGTCGCTGAGGAACTCGCGCTCGAAGATGGCCCACATCTCTTCTGGGGTCACCTCGCCGCCCTCGTCGTCGGTGTGCTGCTGGACGACGTGGCTGAACTCGATCTGCAGCCGGCGCGGCAGGTCGAACTGGTGCTCGGCCTTCATGATGAAGGCAACACCGCCCTTGCCCGACTGGCTGTTGACCCGAATGACCGCCTCGTAGCTGCGGCCGACGTCCTTGGGGTCGATCGGCAGGTAGGGAACGGCCCAGGCGATGTCGTCGACGGTCTTGCCGGCCGCCTGGGCGTCCGCCGCGAGGGCGTCGAAGCCCTTCTTGATGGCGTCCTGGTGCGACCCGGAGAACGCGGTGTAGACGAGGTCGCCACCGTAGGGGTGGCGCGGGTGGACCGGCAGCTGGATGGCGTACTCGGTGATACGCCGGATCTCGTCGATGTCGCTGAAGTCGAGCATCGGGTCGATGCCCTGGCTGAACAAGTTCAGTCCCAGCGTCACGATGCAGACGTTGCCGGTGCGCTCCCCGTTGCCGAAGAGGGTGCCCTCGATCCGATCGGCGCCAGCCATGTACCCGAGCTCAGCGGCAGCCACAGCGGTCCCACGGTCGTTGTGGGGGTGCAATGACAGGACCACCGAGTCGCGACGTGCCAGGTGGCGGTGCATCCACTCGATCATGTCGGCGTAAACGTTGGGGGTGGCCATCTCGACGGTGGCCGGGAGGTTGATGACGACCTTGCGGTCAGGGGTAGGCGCCCACTCCTCGATCACCGCGTTGCAGACCTCCGCCGCATAGGGCAGTTCGGTTCCGGTGAATGACTCAGGTGAGTACTCGTAGGCAACGTCGACCTCGGGGACGGTCTCCTCGAACTTCTTACAGATCCGAGCCCCCTGGACGGCGATGTCCTTGATGCCGTCCTTGTCGAGACCGAAGACAACGCGACGCTGCAGCGTCGACGTCGAGTTGTAGAGGTGCACGATCGCCTGCTTGGCGCCTCGCAGGGACTCATAGGTCCGCTCGATCAGCTCCTCGCGGGCTTGGGTGAGCACCTGGATGACGACGTCGTCGGGGATCAGGTCCTCGGTGATCAGCATCCGTACGAAGTCGAAGTCGGTCTGACTCGCGGACGGGAAGCCGACCTCGATCTCCTTGTAGCCCATGGCCACGAGCAGCTCGAACATCTTCTTCTTGCGGGCCGGGCTCATCGGATCGATCAGTGCCTGGTTGCCGTCGCGGAGGTCGACCGCGCACCAGCGCGGAGCCCGGCTCATGCGCTTGGTGGGCCACGTGCGGTCGGTCAGGTCGACCGGGATGAACGGCTCGTAACGCTGATGGGGCATGCCGCTCGGCTGCTGCGGGTTGCGGTCATGGGCGGGGCTGCTGGAGATCATGATTGTTTCCTCGGCTGGTGGGGCGGCCTGTGGCCGATGTGGTGCCGGCGCGCACACACTCTCCGCAGCGAGGGGTCCGGCTGTTAGGCCCCGCTGCGGCAGCGAAGAAGGAGGCTGCGCATCATGATGGGCACAGCCTAACCCCGGAGCGAGCCGACCGTCTCCCGGTCGCCCCGATGCTGAGACGGCCCCGGGTCACGCGGTCGATGGGGCGCGTCCACGCGCAGCGAACGCGACGGACATGATGTCGAAGGGTCCGGCTCCCAGGCGTTCGCGGCAGATGGCGCGCAACTGTTCGCGCCGGGCAGGTTCCAGCGCGGCGATCGCCACGCCGACCGGACCGACGCCCCCGAGGTAGGGCTCCCACCACTCCTCGAACGTCGGGTGGGTGATGGTCACGGCCATCTCCGTGCCCTCGACGTCGCGGAGGCCGGCGCGCTCGAAGATCTCCACGAGCTGGCCGGCCGACGCACCGGGGAGGGTCCCTTCGCCCGGCTGCTCGGGAGCCACCTCGTCGAGTGCCGACCAGATCGGCCACATCGGCTCGCGTCGACCGGCGAGGTCCCAGACCGTCGCCCCGACCCAGGATCCGGGCTTCGCGACCCGTGCCATCTCGACGATGCCCGCCTGCGGGTCGGGCATGAAGTGCACGACCAGGGAGGCGCCGACGACGTCGAACTCGCCGTCGCCCCACGGCAGGGTGGCGGCCGCTCCCTGTTGCACGTCGACGCCCGGCAACCGCGATCGGCAGGCCTCGACGAAGGGGGCCGACGGCTCGATCGCCGACACGTGGTCGGCCCCCAGCCGCGCCACCAGCTGCTCGGTCCAGGCACCCGGACCGCAGCCGACGTCGAGGGCGCGCTGTCCCGGGGTGACCTCCAACCAGTCCGTCAGCCGTGCTGCGAGGGGGTGCGAGTAGCGGCCCATGAACCGGTCATACAGCTCGCCTGCCACCTCGAAGGTCACGACAGCGGACGCTACGCCTCTTCTAGGCTGGCGTCATGGCACGTCTCCTGGTCGTCCACCACTCCCCCACTCCGACCGCTCGGGCCGTGGCCGAGGCGGCGATCGCGGGCGCCGGAGACGACGCTCTCGACGGCGTCGAGGTGGTCGTGCGAGAGGCGCTGTCGGCCACCGCGGCGGACGTGCTCGCGGCCGACGGCTACCTGCTCGGCACGACCGCCAACTTCGGCTACATGTCCGGTGCCCTGAAGCACTTCTTCGACACGATCTTCCTCGAGGCGGGGGGTGCGCTGACTGGCGACGGCTCGGCCGGCCCCACCGGCGGTGGCGCGGCCGGAGGTCGCAAGCCCTACGGACTGTGGGTGCACGGTCGCTACGACACGACCGGCGCGGTGCGCTCGGTCCAGTCGATCGTGCAGGCCCTGGGCTGGCAGCAATCGGCGTCGGTGCTGGAGATCCTCGGCGACGTCGGTGAGACCGAGCACGCGGCGGCGTACGAGCTCGGAGGTACGATCGCGGCGCTGTTGAGCGAGTGACGAGACGGGGAGATGGATGGCTGGCCGCCTGCTGATCGTGCCCCTTCTCGCCCTGCTGCTCCTCGCCCCCGCCTGCTCCGACGGCGCCGCAGACGCGGACTCGGTCGAGACCCCTACGCTCGGTGCCTGCCGGCTCCTCGCTCCAGAGGACGTCGCTGCGTCCGCCAACTCGGCCGACACCGTGGACTGCGCGGCGGACCACACAGCGCAGACCTTTGCGGTCGGCCCGCTGCCCTCCGAGTTGGCCCGGGCGGCGTACGACGATCCGGACATCGGCGCCTTCGCCTATCAGACGTGCTCGACGACGTTCATGAAGTTCCTCGGCGCCGACGAGAGCCTGGCGCTGCGAACCCTGCTCTCGTGGGCGTGGTTCCGGCCGTCGCAGGAGGCGTGGGACAACGGCGCGCGCTGGTACCGCTGCGACCTCGTGGGCGGCACGGACGACGCGACGGCCTTCGTCCTGCTGCCCGAGACGGCCGAGGGCCTGATGTCCTCGGGCGTGCCCGGTGATGAGTGGATGGCGTGCGTGAACGGCGAGGCGGTGCCCGGCGCTGTGCGGATCCCCTGCAGCGAGGAGCACACCTGGCGGGCGGTGACCACGATCAAGGTCGGCGCCGACAAGGACCCCTACCCGGGCGACCGGGTGGTCGAGGTCACGTCCCGCGACTTCTGCGACGCCTCGGTGAGGGGGTGGATGTCCTACCCGCTGCATTAAACGTTCGCCTACACTTGGTACCACGTGGCCGTGTGGAAGACCGGCAACCGACGCTCCGTCTGCTGGGCGTGGACGGCCTCATGAGACTTCTCCTGGCTCTTGGGCTGTCCGTCCTGCTCGCGGGCTGCTCGGGTTCGCAGTCCCCGCCGGCGGCCGCGCCGTCGCCGCGTCCCTCGTCCTCGTCCGCGCCCACGCCCGCGCCCGCGCCCTCGCCGAAAGTCGCCGTCGTCCCCCGGCCGGCCAAGAACGG
>NZ_JANPEO010000377.1:0-3085 GCF_031422975.1 Nocardioides sp.
CGCGGCCAAGGATGGACCGCGCCCAACGGGCAACCGGGCAGCTACCTCGTCGACGGGGCTCGGGCACCTGCGTTGTGATCGCACCGCAGCCGGCGCATCTTGGCTCCTTGCTGCACGCCGACTATCTCCTGCGAGGTTACGATCGCGTCGTGGGTTGGGTCATCGACTCGTTCCTCGACGACCGCATCCCCCGCATGGCGCGACATCGGGGACACTTCGACCAGCTCTTCATCACCGATGTGGAGATGGTCGACAACTGGGCCGCTCAGACGGGCGCGACGACGGCCTGGCTGCCGTTCGGCAGCGACGTGCTGTCACAACCCAGCATGCCCACGGAACGACCCGTCGACCTGCTGCGGGTGGGCCGGCAGCCCGAGGCCTGGGACGACAACGGCTCCACGGCACTGGCGGCCGAGCGACTCGGCCTCCGGTTCAGCGCCGGCCCGCCAATCGATCCTGACCCCGCACGCAACCAGGAGGCTCTCCTCGCAGCGATGCGGTCCTCCAAGCTGACGCTGTCGTTCACCAACCTGGTCAGTCCCGCGACCTACACCCACCCCACTCGGGACTATGTCACCGGCAGGTGGACCGATGCTCTCGCATCGGGCGCAGCTGTAGCCGGGGTGGCACCCACGTGCGAGGCGGGGACACGCATGCTCTGGGAGGACGGTCTCGTCCGCCTGCCCGACACCGACCGGGACGGCGGCCTCGATGTGATCGCGCACGCCGTGCGCAGCTGGAGCCCTGAGAAGTCGGATGCGATCCACCTCGAAGCACTTCGAACGCTCGACTGGCGCCACCGGTTCCGTGAGCTGGCGGCCTGTGTCGACCTGCAGTCGGCAAAATTGGAGGACGAGATCGCGCGGCTCCAGACTCGGATCGACTCCCTCGCCGGCGGGCCGCGCCTAGGCTGAGCACATGCCCCTCGCCTCCATCGTCGTCCCTTCTCGCGGCGGAGCGGGACGCCTCCCAAGGCTGTTCGAGTCGCTGCGACAGCAGACCGAGCAGGACGTGGAGATGATCGTCGTCATCGACGGCGACACCGACGACTCCGAGTCGGCGGTGCGCCGGCTCGCCGAGGAAGCACCCGTGCGGTCGATCGTCTTCCCGGAGAACCGCGGCCGGGCAGCGGCGCTCAACGCCGGCTTCTTCGACGCAAAGGGCGACGTGCTGATCCGGGCGGACGACGATCTCGAGCTGGAGCCGGACTTCGTCGAGCACCACGTGCGACTTCACGACGAGGCTCCCCGCGGGGTCATCGCGATGTGCCGTGACGTGTTTCCCCGGACCCCATACGCGACGGCGTACGGCGTCGAGGCGGACGTGGCCATCCGTAGCGCTGCCTTCGACACCCCGCCCGAACGCACCTGGGAGTGGTGGTCGGGCAACGTCTCGAGCACGCGGGACGACTTCCACGCAGTCGGTGGCTACGACGAGTCGTTCCGGGCCTACGGCTGGGAGGACGTCGAGTGGGGCTACCGGCTCCACCGGCTCGGCCGGGAGATCCTCATCGCGCCCGGCTTCACGACGTTGCACCATGGTCCGGTCACGAGCGCTGCGGAGAGACTCGAGAGGGCCTTCGCCTCGGGTGCCGCCTACGCGAAGTTCATCGAGAAGCACGGCCCGGTCCTGCCGCAGGCCGAGCACCCGACCTCGCTCTGGAACACGCTGGTGGCCGTCACTGCCCGGGCAGCCACTCCGCGCACCGTGCGCACGGCCGGACACCTGATCGACCGGCACGTCGAGCGACTCCCGCACGCTGTCGGCCACAAGGTCGTGGCGCTGGGAATCCAGGCGTCCTCCCGTGCGGGTCGTCGTCGCTCCGGGCGGTGACGCGCCCTAGTCGAGCAAGTCGAGCAGGTCCGACGCCCGGTGCGAGAAGGTGTGCTCGGCGAGGGTCCGGCTACGTGCCGCCGCCCTGATCGCATCACCCCAGGCGTGGTCCTGCGACGCCCGCTGACACAGCTCCACGAGCTCGTCCACACCGTCGTAGACGAGGACCTCGGTCCCGGGCTCGTAGAACTCCGAGACGTCGGCTCGATCGATGAGCTGTACGGCGCCGATGCCGCTGGCCTCGAACGTCCGCAGCGTGAAGCCGTCCTGCGCGCCATGGATGTTGATCGTGGCGTCGGCTGCCCGCATGACCTGGTGGGCATCTGAGCGGCTGAGCTCTCGGCCGCTCGGGATGTCCGGACGATGCAGGTCCCAGGTCCGTAACCGGTCGTAGGGGTGCTTGGACCAGGAACGGCCATAGGCCACCACCGGGACCCCGGCGGCCTGGACCCGCAGCAGCAGCTCCTCGCGGCGCGGGTAGCGTGCGCCGGCGAAGACGATGCCGCCCGAGTGTTGATCTCCCGGCTCGAAGGCAGGGTCGTAGGCCAGTGCCACGTAGTCCGCCGCGAGTCCGGCCGCGCGCAGGCGTTCGGTGTCGGTGTGCGAGAAGCTGCCGACCCCACCCAGGCTCGGCCACATCTCCGGGGCGAAGCGCATGGCGTCCAACTGGTCGTAGAGCCAGGTGACGTGCGGGATCCCCGCGAGCGACTCCCAGTAGGGCTCACCCAGGACATCGCCCTTGATGGTGACGACCACGTCGGGTCTCGTCCTGAGGACGGCCGCACGCGCCGCGCCCCCCAGTCTCTCGGCGACCTGCTCGTCGGTCGACCGGCCCAGGCGCGAGGCGAGCTCGACCGTCATGTGGTGACGGGCCTTGGCCACCAGGCCCGCGTTCTCGTCGTACAGGTGGTGCTCGACCTCGAAGCCCGCCCTCTCGAGGGCCGTGGCCAGCGACAACCAGATGCCATGGAAGGCGGGGCTGACGACGAGCACCCGATTCGGCATGAACTGAAGTGTAGGGAGCCGAACGCTGTGGTCCGCCCGTCGCACGTCGGTGGGTCTGCGATCATCGACCGGTGCCTCGATCTCGCGCCGACCTGATGGCCGCCCTCCTGTTCCGCGGCAGGTCCGGGGCCAGGTGGCGGGTTTCGTCATTCCTCTCCCGCACGATCTATCCATCCGCCTTCGGGGCGTTCGGAGCGGGCTCCGTGCTGGATCACCCCAGGATCGTGCTGGGCGCCGACCGGATCCG